>CAQBGY010000018.1 GCA_948759685.1 uncultured Eubacterium sp. | reverse complement strand
CTTCAGGATGTGTTGCCACGACATAATCTATTTTGTTTTCAGGAATATTTAATTTATTCAGATAATTCATTACCATTGATTCGCTTTTAGGAGGCCCGGAATCAACAATCATGTAATGATCATTGCTGTTGATAATCAGTGCATCTCCAGACCCCACATATATGGAGTGAAAGGTCATTTCGCCGTTATCTGCGTTTGCCTGAATAAAAAAAGCAGAAGCAGTTACAACAAAAAGCAAAGATAACGTAATTATGAAATTTTTAATAAATGATTTACTCATATAACCTCTACTTTCTTCCGGAAACAGTATTGATATATGATTGTTCCAGATAAATATAGGCTCTTTTTAAAATCAGCCAAAACATAATAATATCAAAAACTAAAAGTCCTTCAATAATATAGCCGAGAGATTTTAAGGCTCCAAAGTCTGAACCAATCCAAAAAACAAAGATTAGCAGAATCTGAAGAACCATAGAGATGAACCAGGCAAATTTGCCCCATTTTCTCTCGTCTCTGCAACATACATCGGGACACATTGAAAACAGTCCTTTAGAAAAAAGAAAAGTTGTCAGTATAATACTTCCTAAATATGCAATTCCAAGTATCATCGAAATATTACATAAGAATAGTCCGTTTAAAAAGAATGGAAGCGATGTTAATATTATGTGCAGAAGCAATCCACAAAATGCACTAAAAAAAGCAAAAGAAAAAACTTTATTTACCTTTTTAAAACCAAAACAAGCGGCTAAAATTAGTAAAAATCCGATAATATCATTGAAAATATCAATATGAATATTGTCGAAAAAAACTTTGTCAATAACTTTAGTTTGTGTCATGCCGGCAGACTTTTTTGTTGTTGAATTTGTGGTGTTATTATTCATATCTTCTGTGGAATCAGAAGTATCAATAAATTTATAAGTACATTTAGCACCATAATTTGATGCAATATTGTAATATTGAAATTCACCAATCACGCTGTCTGAATTGTCATATGGATGAGGATATTTCATATTTGTTTTTATATCTGCATCAAGTGCAATAAAAATAAAACCGACTGCTAAAAAAATGAAAAATAATCTGAATTTTAAATTTGACATAATTATCTCCGTTCTATGACTTTAGTATTTTTATAAAAACTCTGCGTAAAGCAGAAACTCCAATGTTTCTCCATATTATTATATAAAATCACACAAATATCATTATATATTAAAAATAGAAAGAAATGCAATATTATTTAGATTGTAAAATAAGGAGAATGTAGTATAATTAAGGAGATTTTATCAATCAGGAGGCGGTTAAATGAAAAAAATGAAAACAAAAGGAATTGCAATGATACTTGCAGTTATTATGATAGTAAGCAGTGTCTCAATTTATAAAACTGAAGAGACACAGGCAGCAGGTAAATATACGATTAAAGTAAATCTTGGAACAAATTGTACAACTATTTATAAAAATGGAAAGGCAGTGAAGGCAATGATTTGCTCTCCCAGCAGTGAGACTCCGACAGGAACATTTTACATACCTGTAAAATACAGATGGCATGAAATGATTGGAAACTGTTATGCTCAGTATTGCTCGAGAATAACAACAGGGATATTGTTTCATTCTGTATGGTACTATAAAAATGGAGATAAATCGACAATGTCGGTTTCCGCTTATAATGTTATGGGACAAAAGGCATCTCATGGATGTGTAAGATTATTGTGTAAGGACGCAAAATGGATTTATGATAAATGTCCGGTAGGCACAAAAATTACGATATTCTGGGGAAATAAGAAAGATGATCCATTACCGAGACCATCTTTTACACCAATACGAAATGGGAAATTTACAGACTGGGATCCTACAGACCCGGATCCGAAAAATCCATATCGGAAAAAAGTCCCGACGCTTACAGTAAATGAGAGTACAGTAGAATATGGAAAAAAAGTAAAACCGATAGATTTGGTGACAATAAAAGATAGTGCCGGAAATACGATTCAAAAATCCGGTATAAAAGTAAAAGGAAAAATTAACACAAAGAAATTAGGTACATATAAAGTTAAATTTACTGTAAAAGATACGCTTGGTAACAGACTTTCTAAAACAGTGAAGTTCAAGGTCGTTGACACAAAGTCTCCAATTATTAAAGGTGCAAAAGCAAAAAAAGACGTGGCAATGGGCAGTAAGGTAAATGTTTTGGCTGGAGTTAAAGCGAAGTCAGTAACAGGAACGAACCTGACATCAAGAGTTAAAGTTACTGTAAAATATAAAGGAAAAAAAGTCACAGCAAAGAAGGGAATCGTATTTTTTGCAAAAAAAGGAACTTATAAGATAACATATACAGTAAAAGGAAAGAATCGCAAGACAGCAACAAAATCAATTAAATATAAAGTAAAAAGTCATAAAGTAAAATTAACTTTAACAAACACAAAGATAACTGTTACAGAGGGAAGTGTATTTGATTACTACAAATATGTAAAGGGTGTTAAGTCCTATCAGAATAAAGCATTAAATATTCGTTCTCATGTTACGTATACAGGAAAAGTAGATACAACGAAGCCGGGAGAATATATTGTTACCTATAAAGGACAATATAAAAAACAGGATTATACGGCAGTAACCAAAAAATTGACAGTTGTAGTTGTTCCAAAGACAGTTGTAGTGCCGGTACCTGAAGAAACGACAACACCGGAGCAGCCAACAACCGGACCGGAGGAAACTACAGCAGGAGGAAATAATGGGGAGAGTGCAAATGAAACAAATGGATGGACAGACTTTCATTAAAAATTGTAAGAGAGGCATGATATGTACACATACAATACAAAAGTAAGTTACAGCAGATTAGATAAAACAGGAAAAGTACCTTATCATGAGATTATAAACTATTTACAGGATTGCAGTACCTTTCAATCGGAGGAACTTGGTGTAGGAGTAGAGCATTTAAAGGCACAGAATAAAGCGTGGGTCATGCTGGCACATAAGATACAGATCCTCAGGGAATTACAGTTAGGTGAAGAAATTATAGTAGGAACATGTCCAACGGATTTTGGAAAGGTAATGGCAACAAGGCAGTTTTTCATAAAAGATAGAACAGGAGCTTTTGTGGTTAAGGCGGAATCTATCTGGGGATTAATTGACATTCAGGAACGCATTCCGATAAGAATCAGAGAAGAAGATTATTGTAAGTATTTGAAAGAGACGGCTTTTGATAGTATCAGACCATCCAGGAAGCTTCGGTTTACCGGACAGGGAGAGATTGTTGGGGATGTCAAAGTACATGGAATTGACATTGATACCAATGGGCATGTGAACAATGCAAATTATTTGAGAATGATATCGGATTATCTTCCGAAAGACGGATATTATAATCAGGTAGAAATTGTGTATAATAAGGAAGCTCTTGAAGGTGAGAATATTATATGTACAAAATATTGTGAAGAAGATGGGTTAGGCATGAGCTTGAAAAATAATGATGGAGAGACACATGCACAGATAAAATTTAAGAAAATTTAATGGAGAGACAATGGAATTAGGAAAAGTTTTAAAACTAAAAGCAGTAAAAAGAACGGATTTTGGTATGTATCTGGGAACGGAAGAAGATAAAGTGCTTCTGCCCAAAAATGAAGTTCCGGAAAACACAGATATAGGAGATGAAGTAGAGGTATTTATATGCAGAGATTCTCAGGATAGAATCATTGCCACAATACACAGACCGGTGGCTCAGGTAGGAGAAACTGCGTATGTTGAAGTAAAGGAAATTACAAAATTCGGAGCTTTTCTGGACTGGGGGCTTGGAAAGGATTTGTTTCTTCCATATAAAGAGCAGACGACAGACATAAAAGCAGGCGATAAGGTATTAATTGGCATCTATACGGACAAAAGTGACAGGCTTTGTGCAACAATGAAAGTATATAATTATTTGAATTGCAATTCTACATATGAAGAAGAGGATATCGTGAAAGGTGTAGTCTATAATTATAATCCACAATATGGTGCATTTGTCGCAGTAAATAATAAATACCATGGATTGATTCAGACAAAAGAATTGACTTCAAAAGTATATGTCGGCATGGAGGTTGAAGCCAGAGTGAAGAGCGTACGCCCGGATGGTAAACTAGATTTAGCACTTCGAAAGAAATCATATCTTCAGATTGAGGATGATGCTCAGAAAATTTTGGAATATATGAAGAATAATGGTGGAAAAATTGACTATACTGACAAGGAAAAGCCGGAAGTGATTCGAAAAGATTTTAACATGAGTAAGAGTGAATTTAAGCGTGCTATTGGCAGATTGCTCAAAGAAAAGCACATAATCATTGGTGAAAATAACATATTTTTAGATAAATAGCAGAAGGGCTATGCAAAATTAACAAAGATTTTTTTATTATTTTGTGTAATTGACATATAGTAATTTAAATTAATGTGATTTAGAATACTTTCATACGAGAGTAGAGAAATCTAGATATGAAGGAGAGAACATATGGCAAGTTTATCACTTAAGAATATCTGCAAAGTATATCCAAATGGATTTGCAGCAGTTAAGGATTTTAATCTTGAGATTAAAGACAAGGAATTTATTATCTTCGTAGGTCCATCAGGTTGTGGTAAATCTACAACACTTCGTATGATTGCAGGACTTGAAGAAATCTCATCAGGAGAGTTATACATTGGAGATAAGTTAGTTAATGATGTTGAGCCAAAGGATAGAGATATCGCAATGGTATTCCAGAATTACGCTTTATATCCACATATGACAGTATATGATAACATGGCATTTGGTCTTAAGTTAAGAAAAGTACCAAAGGCTGAACAGGAAAGATTAGTAAAAGACGCAGCAAAGATTCTTGATTTAGAGCAGTTGCTTGACAGAAAGCCAAAGGCTTTATCAGGTGGTCAGAGACAGAGAGTAGCTATGGGACGTGCAATCGTTCGTAATCCTAAGGTATTCCTTATGGATGAGCCTCTTTCAAACTTAGATGCTAAGTTAAGAGTTCAGATGCGTGTTGAGATTGCTAAGATTCATAAGAGACTGGGTGCTACAATCATCTACGTAACACATGACCAAACAGAGGCTATGACACTTGGAACAAGAATCGTAGTTATGAAAGATGGTGTTGTACAGCAGGTTGATTCACCTAAGAACTTATATGATAAGCCAGTTAACTTATTCGTAGCAGGATTTATGGGTTCACCACAGATGAACTTCATAGATGCTGAAGTAGAAAAAGTTGATGGAGATATTAAACTTCACATCGGTCAGGCAAGAACATACATTACAGTTCCTGCAGAGCAGGCTAAGGTTCTTGAAGAAGGCGGATATGTTGGAAAGACAGTTGTTATGGGTATCAGACCAGAAGACATTCATGATGAAGAAAGCTTTATTGCTAATTCACCAGATAGTGTATTCTCAACAACTATCAGAATTTACGAATTACTTGGTGCAGAAGTATACTTATACTTTGATGTAGAAGGTTTTGACTGTACAGCAAGAGTTAATTCCCGTACAGAAGCAAGACCGGGTGATGAAGTGGAGTTCGCTATGGATCTTTCAAAATTACACATTTTTGATAAAGATACAGAAAAAGTTATTACGAACTAGGCTAAAGCCGTGCAAATAAAAGAAAGAGCAATACGATGTGTGCTTGCACACAAGAGTAATTGCTCTTTCTTTTATTTATAGGGCGCAGCCCTGCGACCGAGAAGAAGCGAAGCGTATTCGAGGTACGCGGCACGGCTTTGACATTAAGAATTAGATATTGCAGCCCTCTACCGAGATGCAGCACCGAAGGTGTGGAATCGAGGTAGGCATGGCGATTGTCACAGAAACTTCACACAGTTTCCTCTTGTTTTTGCTTTTGAATTGGTTTAGAATATAAATTGAGTTATTATTTACATAACGCAGGATTGAAACAAGGAGAATAATATGATTTCAAATCAGATTTTACAGAATACAATCGAAGGGATTAAAAGTATATCTAGAGTAGATTTGCACGTAGCAGATACAGATGGAAAAATCGTTGCTACAACATCACAGGCAGGAGACCAGTTTGGACATGCAATTATGTCTTTTGTGGCATCTCCGGCAGACAGCCAGTCGGTTCAGGGATATCAGTTTTTTAAAGTATATGATGAAAATCAGTTAGAATTGATATTGATTGCTCAGGGAAGCAGTGATGATGTTTTCATGGTTGGGAAAATGGCAGCGTTTCAGATTCAGAATCTGTTAGTTGCATATAAAGAAAGATATGATAAGGATAACTTTATCAAGAATCTTCTGCTAGATAATCTTCTCCTTGTAGATATATATAATCGTGCAAAAAAATTGCATGTTGATGTGGATGCGAGAAGGTGTGTCTGCATTATTGAGACAAAAAATGAGAAAGACAGCGTGGCATTGGAGACTATCCGTACATTGTTTGCAGGCCAGAAGAGAGACTTTATCACAGCAGTGGATGAAAAGAGTATTATCCTTGTAAAAGAATTAGATGAAAAGCAGGGATATGAAGAGGTTGAGCATATTGCAAATACCATCGTTGATATGTTGAACACTGAGGCTATGGTAAAAGCAAATATTGCTTATGGAACAATCGTTAAGGAGATTAAGGAAGTATCACGTTCTTACAAAGAAGCCAGAATGGCATTAGATGTTGGAAAGATTTTCTTTAGTACAAAGAATGTAATCGCCTACAATAATTTAGGAATCGGACGTTTGATTTACCAGCTTCCGATCCCTCTTTGCAAGATGTTTATTAAGGAAATTTTCGATGGAAAATCACCTGATGAGTTTGACGAGGAGACACTTGCCACAATTAATAAGTTTTTTGAAAACAGCTTGAATGTTTCTGAAACTTCAAGACAATTATATATTCACAGAAATACATTGGTATATAGATTGGACAAGCTCCAGAAGAGTACCGGTCTTGACCTTAGAGTATTTGAAGATGCTATCACATTTAAGATTGCATTGATGGTTGTGAAGTATATGAAATATATGGAAAATACTGAGTTTTAAAAGTTCATAAAAGTGAGAAGCCGTATATGCTTTTCACTTTTAGTGCGTGTTAAGGAGAGAACAAATGATTCAAATAAAAGGTGTTAGTAAGTTTTATGGAAATGGAGCACCGGCCCTTAGTAATTTAAATCTCGATATTGAAGAAGGCGAGTTTGTATTTATTGTTGGTGCCAGTGGTTCAGGAAAATCTAC
The DNA here is from genome assembly GCA_948759685.1 of uncultured Eubacterium sp. The sequence goes on along the minus strand of CAQBGY010000018.1, from coordinate 19,452 downwards.
ATTTATTAAATTACTTTTAAAAGAACTAAATCCTACAGAAGGAACGATTATCGTAAATGACACAAAATTGTCAAAATTAAAATCCAGAGGTGTTGCAAAATACCGCAGAAATATCGGCGTGGTATTTCAGGATTTCAGATTGTTACAGGATAGGGACGTGTATTCCAATATTGCGTTTGCACAGCGTGTTATTGGGGCTTCTCCAAAAGAAATTAAGAAAAATGTTGCAAGGGTTCTGTCTCTTGTAGGATTGTCTGAGAAGTACCGTTCGAATCCAAACGAATTATCCGGTGGTGAGCAGCAGAGAGTGGCTCTTGCGAGAGCGTTAGTTAATAAACCGGATATCTTACTGGCGGATGAGCCGACAGGAAATCTGGATCCAGAGAATTCATGGGAAATTATGAAGTTATTAGATAAAGTAAATAGTCAGGGCACTACCGTTATTGTTGTTACACATAATATGGAGATTGTGGAAGCAATGCAGAAGCGTGTGATTACAATGAAAAAAGGTGTAAAAGTCAGCGACAGTAAGGTGGTGGAATAAATGAATGCGAGAACGACAGGGTATTGTATTAACCAGGGACTGGTAAACATTAAGAGAAATAAGTTATTCTCAATAGCATCTATTGGTACAATTGCTGCCTGTATTTTTCTGATTGGTATTATCTTTTCTATTATTATTAACGTAAATTTTATGGAAAAACAGGTGGAACAGAATCTTGGTGTAACAGTGTTCTTTGACAAAGGACTCAATCAAGAAGGAATCGATGCTATCGGAGAGGTTATCAAAGCTGATAAGAGAGTAGACAAGTTTGAATATACTTCAGCGGATGAAGCATGGAATGCATTTCAGAAAAGTTATTTTGCAGAGGATCCTGACTTGGCAAAAGCATTTACGAATGACAATCCTTTAGCAAACTCAGCATCATATACAGTCTTCTTAAAGAATATTCAGGATCAGGATGCATTTGTGAAAAGTATTTCTGCGGTGCAGGGAGTTCGAAAAGTGAAACATTCCGAACAGGCAAAGGAGACGCTCAGCAAAGTATCACGGCTTTTAGGATATGTTTCTGTGGCATTGATTGTAATATTGCTGGGTGTGGGAATATTCCTTATAAGTAATACCGTTATGATTGGTATTTCGGTAAGAAGGCATGAGATAAAAATCATGAAGCTGATTGGTTCAACGAATAGTTTTGTAAGAGCACCATTTATTATAGAGGGTGTGATTATTGGCCTGGTTGGTTCCATGATACCATTGATTATTTTGAGACTGGTATATGGAAAGGCGATTGCATTTATTATGTCGAAGTTTGGTGTTATGGCAAGTTCTATAAGTTTTGCATCGGTAAGTGATATCTTTGTGATACTTGTACCGATGGGACTTGGAATCGGAGCCGGAATAGGACTGATTGGTTCTATACTTTCTATTAGAAAACACTTAAAGGTATAATGGAGGATAGGCAGATGAAAAGAATAACGAAGATTTTTAGTTTACTGCTTTCAGTGATTTTAGTATTATCAATGACATTTACAGCATTTGGAGATGTTGCCGGAGAAAAAGGTAAACTTTCAGATTTAAAAGATAAAAAACAACAGAATGCAAAAAAACAGCAGGAGTTAGAAGCATCAAAAGCAAAAGCTGAGGCTTATATTGAAGAAGTAGATAGAAAGTTAACAAATTTATCTACAGATATCTATAATACAGGAAAAAAACTGGAGCAGACACAGGATAAGATAAAAAAGACAGAAGTAAAACTGAAAGCGGCACAGGAGAGTGTCACTGTACAGTATGCAGATATGAAATTAAGAATTCAGTATATGTATGAAAATGGTGACACACAGTTATTAGATTTAATCTTAAATTCTTCCAGCATTACAGAATTTTTAAATAAGGCAGAATACATAACGGAATTATCACAGTATGACAGAAAGATGCTTAAGAAGCTGAAAGATACCAGAAAAGAAATTGCTGACTCTAAAACAGTATTGGAAAAAGAAGAAAAGAATCTGGTTACCATGCAGGCAAAGCAGAAAAAAGATCAGGCAGATTTAGAAAACACAGTTGCTTCAAAACAGAAAGAATTGTCAGGTTATGAAGAATTGCTGCATGCTAACGAGGCTTCAGCAGAGGCATTGAATAGAGAGATTAAGGCACAGGAGCAAAAGGTTGCCGATGCAATTAATGCTATGACAGAACCACCGACACAGGCTCCAACACAGGCACCGGCACCGGCGGGCGACAATGACACACCAAAAACACCGGCAGTAAATCCGGGACATTCGAGTGGATGGATTTATCCGGTTCCAGGTCATACATCTGTGTCATCAAATTATGGATATAGAAAAGACCCATTTTCTGGGGCATCATCATTCCACAACGGAATTGATTTTCCGGCACCGGGTGGTACACCGGTTGTAGCGGTAGCTGATGGTACGGTTGTCTGGGCGAACTATAATGCCACGGCAGGAAACTGGACTGGAATCAGGCATTCTAATGGTGTTACATCTGTTTATATGCACCAGTCATCTATTCTTGTAAGTGTGGGACAGCATGTAAGTCAGGGACAGACGATTGGTCTGGTAGGAACGACCGGTTCTTCTACAGGAAATCATCTGCATCTGGGTGCAACATCAGGATCTACTCCGGGCAACTGGGTGAATCCTTGGTCATATTTTTAAAATAACAGAATAATATTAAGCATAGTATCAGCAGTGCAGGCTTAGAGAGGATGAGGAATGAAAGAAGATTTTCATTCCTCATTCTACTCGATTAAAAATGATAATAAAAAGAAGAAAAGGAAAAGTGATTGTGAAGAAAAAGAATAGAAGTGGATTTGTTCCGGGATTTTTGATAGGAATGCTTTCAATGTTTATTATGGTGGCAGGAATTGGCGCGGGTATTTATCTTTCAGATACCGGCATTACTTCTTCAAAAAACGATGTGGCAGTAAGTAAAGCAGAAAAAAAACTGAAGTCATTGGAACATGTAATACATAATTATTATTTAGAAGATGTGAATCAGGATTACCTCGTGGAAGGTCTTTATAAGGGGCTGTTTGCAGGAATTGGAGACCCGTATTCTGTTTATTATACAAAGGAAGAGTATAAGGAATTAATGCAGGCTACATCAGGAAAGTATTATGGAATTGGAGCGTTAGTTTCTCAAGATATGAAAACAGGGCTTATTACAATTTCTAAGGTATTTCAGGGAGCACCGGCGGATAAGGCAGGAATGAAGGCAGAAGACGTTATCCATAAGGTTGATGATGAAAGCGTTGATGGAAAAGAAGTAGATAAGGTTGTTGCAATGATGAAGGGAGAAAAGGGAACACAGGTAAAGGTAACGGTGTATCGCCCTTCAGAGAAAAAATATATAGATTTGAAGATTATAAGAGACGAAGTAAAAGTTCCAACTGTTGAGAGTAAGATGTTGAATAAGGAGATTGGATATATACAGATTACAGAGTTTGACGAGATAACAGGAGAACAGTTTACGAAGGCTTTGAGTCAGTTAAAAAAGAAGGGTATGAAAAAGGTTATTTTCGATGTAAGAAATAATCCGGGTGGTTCGTACTCTACTGTTTGTGATATGTTAGATGAAATTCTTCCGGCAGGAACGCTGGTTTATACGAAAGATAAGTATGGCAATGAGGAAAAACAGGTATCAGAACCAAATAGCCTGAATATGGCGATGGTCGTTTTGCAGAATGAAAATAGTGCCAGTGCATCGGAGATTTTTGCAGGTGCGATTCAGGACTTTAAGGCTGGGAAAATCATAGGAACACAGTCTTTTGGAAAAGGAATTGTTCAGCAAATTATTCCATTGGGTGATGGTTCGGCAGTGAAACTGACAGTAGAAAAATATTATACACCAAGTGGAAAGAACATACACGGTAAGGGTATTACACCTGACATAAAGGTGCAGCAGGGAGAAGATGAAAAGAAAGATATCCAGCTCGAAAAAGCGATAGAAGAGTTGAAATAATTACTTAGAAGAAATAGTTCAGATTATAAATTTCTGAAAAAAGTTATTCACGAAAGGTGAGGTCGAATATGAAGTTATTAACATTAATCTTGAAGCAGACAGAATTAATCAGCGAATTAAATGATGAATTGAAAAAAATCGGTGTGCATCATGGAACAATTATTGATGCAAAGAGTATGACGAAAGGATTAAGTGCATGGTCAGACGATTCCATTATTATTGGAGGATTTTTAAGACGTGCGAAGAACTTTGAATATAATGAAGAGTGTAAAGTTCTGTTGTTTATCTTAAAAGATGAATTGCTGAAAGAGGCTGAAAAAGTGATTGAGAATGTGATTGGAGATATTAATAAACCGGGGACAGGAGTTATGTTTACTGTTCCAATAGATTTTGCGGAGGGGCTTGGAGAATAAGATGGACGCGAAATATTTACTATTGATATATTTGACAGTTGGTCTGTTTTTATGTCTGATAGCAGGCAAAATTGTGAAACAGTTTAAATTACCGAATGTCACAGGATACATTATTATGGGACTTTTAGCAGGACTTGTGCTTGGTACCCGGCAGATGGAACAGTTTTTTGGGCAGAATGTAGCAGCAGAGATGGTGTCAAAGTTTGATGTTATCAAGGATTTGGCAACCGGGTTTATTGCTTTCTCCATAGGAACAGAATTTGAATTTAAATATATACGAAAGTTAGGAAAATCTCCGATTGTTATTGCGTGTTTTGAGTCAGTAGGTGCAGTAATAGCAGTTGCTCTAGGGATTTTTGCAGTAACAGGAAATATTCAGCTGGCATTAATTATGGGAGCGATTGCAGCAGCAACAGACCCGGCAGCGACAATACTGGTTGCCAGACAGTATAAAGCGAATGGTATTGTCACAAAGACTTTGATACCGGTTGTTGCTATTGATGATGCGACTGCGTTGATGTCCTATGGTATTTGTGTAGCTTTGGCAAGAACGCTCACAGGTCAGGTAAGTCTTATGACATTTATTGAGCCGATTAAGGAAATATTTGGTTCGCTTGCCTTTGGCATTATTTTAGGAATTATTTTTGCAATATTAATTAAGTATTTTACAGGCAGAGGAAACAGACTTGCCATAACAATTGCAATGGTTTCTTTCTGTGTGGCAGTGTCACATATAGAGGTGCTTAGTTTTTCACCGCTTCTTGCATGTATGGCATTGAGCATTACGGTTGTGAACATCTCCCATAACTGGGGACCGGTATTTGACCAGATGGATCGAATGACACCACCACTGTTTATGTTGTTCTTTTTTGTGACAGGTGCAGGAATGGATATATCTATTCTGCCAAAGGTTGGTCTGATTGGCGTGGTTTACATAATTGTCAGAGTGATTGGAAAGATGCTTGGAGCATTTATTGGCGGCAGGGTATCTCATGCTGATTCTAATGTTCAGAAATACTTGGGCATTGGATTGATTCCACAGGCAGGCGTGGCTATCGGGCTGGCTATGATGTGTGGTTCGGTAGTTCCGGAATATGCAAATGAAATTACAGCAGTGGTCGTATGCGGAACAATTATATATGAATTGATTGGACCGATATTGACAAAAGTTATGCTCGTTAAGATTGGGGAAATTAAAGCATAGATATAATTAGAGGTAAAGGATTATTTTACGAGTGGATTTCGGATTTGCAAAGAAAAGGGACAGAAGATGAAAAATAAGAAATATAAAAGAAACAGAAGAAAGAAAAATAAGCAATGGATTATTGCTTTCATAATTATAATAGTTTTGATAATAGCAGGGATATGGGGGAAGGGATTTTGGAAAGATAGACTGCAGGTTCAAAATCTTGGTAAGACAAAAACTCCTGAATGGATTGACAAGCAGATTATTGAAAACGATGGGACTTCACGAAACGGAAAAAAGTTAAGTCGTGTAAAAGATATTGTCATTCATTATGTAGGAAATCCGGGAAGCACTGCCCAGGGAAACCATGATTTTTATGTGAGCCCCCAATCTAATGTGAGTTCTCATTTTATCGTAGGGTTAAAAGGGGAGATTATTCAATGTATTCCGCTCGATGAAATGTCGGCAGCAAGTAATTGGAGAAATAATGATACGATTTCTATTGAGGTGTGTCATCCTGATGAGGGCGGAAAATTCAATAAGAAAACATATCAGTCTTTGGTAAAACTGACAGCATGGCTTTTGGAGAGATGTGGTTTGAAAGAGAAACATATTATCAGGCATTATGATATTACAGGCAAAGAATGTCCACGTTATTATGTAAGGAATGAGGATAAGTGGGAAGAGTTCAAAGATGATGTGAAAAAATATAGAGAAAAATAAAGAGACAGCCGGGAGATTTTTGAAATGTAAAATTTCCCGGCTGTTTTTTTAACTAATTTAGAAACACGAAAGGCCGAAGATTGTGTCAAGCAACGTAGTAATATTGGTAGTGGCCTACATCATGTATACGTTCTACATAAATGGTCTGTCCTTCCTTGATACAGGAAAAAGCAATGGGACCGCGAACCCATACTCTGTCCATAATGAATGTTCCATCAGACAATTCACATACCAAATATTTGTATTTAATTCTGATATTAACAAATTTTACAATCTCATCGACGACAATTTTTTTCTTTACTGTAAGTTTTGTGATGTTCGCTTTTTTGATATTAAAAAATACTCTTGTCTTAAATATTAATTGTAAGAAAGATAAAATATTTATTCCAATAAAAGCAGAGATTCCATATAAAATTAACCGTTCGATTGTATCGTGTTCGCCAAACATATTTGGAATGGTCTGCCTTGCGATTAGCTGAAAGGAGATAATAATACCAATGATAATAAATGTGATTATAAATCTTTTTAACCAGCATTTGAGAATATGTTGATTTTGAAAGGTGCGTATTTCTTTTCGTTCTGCTTCTGTTGGTGTATGAAAATCTACATCATATAAATAAAGACTTTGCATTATATTTTCTCCCCATTGCCTGTTATTTTTATGTAATAAAAATTCTCTTTTTTGATTTAAAAGCATTATAACTGAATTTTAAGAGAAATAAAAGTAAATAATGATTAATAGGAATATTAAAAAAGAACGTTTGTTCTGATTTTGCTATACATTTATATTTTTATATGGTAAAATAGTTTGAGATTTACAATGAGTTTATTATGAGATATCTTTTTGTGGAAACGGAGGTATTCATGTGGATAGTTTTAAATTACATTCAGAATATAAGCCTACCGGTGATCAGCCGCAAGCGATACAAGAGCTGGTAGAAGGTTTTCAGAATGGTAATCAGTTTCAAACATTATTGGGGGTTACCGGCTCCGGTAAGACTTTTACGATGGCGAATGTTATTGAACAATTAAATAAACCAACATTGATTATTGCGCATAATAAGACCTTGGCAGCACAGCTTTATGGTGAGTTTAAGGAGTTTTTTCCTGAAAATGCAGTAGAGTATTTTGTGTCCTATTATGATTATTATCAGCCGGAGGCGTATGTACCGAGTACGGATACGTATATCGAGAAAGACTCGGCCATTAATGATGAAATTGATAAACTGCGCCACTCAGCCACGATGGCGCTGATGGAGAGGAAAGATGTTATTATTGTATCTTCGGTTTCCTGCATATATGGACTGGGTGATCCAATCGATTATAAGAATATGGTGGTTTCACTGCGTCCGGGTACAATAAGGGACAGGGATGATATTATTCATAAGTTGATAGAGATACAATATGACAGAAATGATATGGATTTTAAGCGTGGTACATTCAGAGTGCGTGGGGAGAATTTAGAGGTTTTTCCTGCCTCTTATACGGACAGTGCTGTGCGTATTGAGTTTTTTGATGATGAGATAGAGCGTATTACAGAGATTGATTCACTGACAGGAGAGGTGCGTCATGAACTGGAGCATGTGGCGGTTTTTCCGAATTCTCATTATGTGGTGGCACCAGAGAAGATGGAACGAGCCATAAAGGATATTGAGAAAGAACTGGCAGAGCAGGTGTCATACTTTAAGTCAGAGGACAAGCTGATAGAGGCTCAGCGTATTGCGGAGCGCACAAACTTTGATATGGAGATGCTGAGGGAGACCGGTATTTGTTCCGGGATAGAAAATTATTCGAGGCATATGGCAGGACTGGAGCCGGGAGCGACTCCACATACGTTGATAGAATATTTTGGAGATGATTTTCTGATTATTGTAGATGAAAGCCACATTACAATACCACAGGTGCGTGGGATGTATAATGGAGACCAGTCAAGAAAGGGTACGCTGGTAGATTTTGGATTCCGACTGCCTTCTGCGAAAGACAACCGCCCTTTGAAGTTCGAAGAGTTTGAGGGAATGATAGACCAGATGCTTTTTGTGTCGGCGACTCCGAATGTTTATGAGAACGAGCATGAACTGCTCAGGACAGAACAGATTATCAGACCGACAGGGTTATTAGATCCGGAAATCAGTGTCCGGCCGATAGAGGGGCAGATTGATGATTTGATTTCAGAGATTAATAAAGAAGTAGAAAAGAAGAATAAGGTGCTTGTTACGACACTGACGAAACGTATGGCAGAGGATTTGACAGACTATATGCGAGATGTTGGCATCAGAGTAAAGTATCTTCATTCTGATATTGATACATTGGAGCGTACGGAGATTATTCGTGATATGCGTCTGGATGTGTTTGATGTGTTAGTGGGTATTAATTTACTTCGAGAGGGACTGGATATTCCTGAGATTAGTCTGGTAGCGATACTTGATGCAGATAAGGAAGGCTTCCTGCGTTCGGAGACATCGTTAATTCAGACGATAGGACGTGCTGCCAGAAATTCCGAAGGACATGTCATCATGTATGCTGATAATATGACGGACTCTATGGACAGGGCTATTTCGGAGACGAACCGTCGTCGTGAGATTCAGCAGAAATATAATGAGGAACACGGCATTACACCGACTACGATTAAGAAGGCAGTCAGGGAGCTTATCAGCATTTCTAAAGAGGTTGACAAGAAGATTTCTGATATTGAGAAAGACCCTGAATCCATGGATGCGAAAGAACTTAAGAAGTTAATTGAAAAGGTTGAAAAGCGTATGCAGAAAGCGGCGGCAGAGCTTGACTTTGAGACGGCGATTGAAATGCGTGAGCGCCTTGCTGAGTTAAAACTTATGTATCATAATTAATTGGTTTTATATAAAACATGTTGAAATAGAAAGGGAAGAAAATGGCAGGAAAGAAATACATTAAGATACGCGGAGCGTGTGAACATAACCTGAAAAATATAGATATTGATATTCCAAGAGATGAATTTACGGTTATTACAGGACTTAGTGGTTCGGGAAAATCATCTCTGGCTTTTGATACGATTTATGCAGAGGGACAGAGAAGATATATGGAATCGCTGTCTTCCTATGCCAGACAGTTTTTGGGACAGATGGAGAAACCGCAGGTTGAGAGTATTGAGGGACTTCCACCGGCGATATCTATTGACCAGAAGTCGACGAATAGAAATCCACGTTCTACAGTAGGAACGGTTACAGAGATTTATGATTATATGAGACTGCTTTACGCAAGAGCAGGTGTACCTCATTGTCCAAACTGTGGTAAGGAGATTAAGAAACAGTCGATAGATGAGATTGTCGACAGGGTTCTGGCTTTGCCTGAAAAAACAAAGTTTCAGATTCTGGCTCCTATCGTAAGAGGAAAGAAGGGACGCCATGAAAAGGTGTTCGAGAGTGCCAAGAAGAGTGGTTATGTGCGTGTTATTGTAGATGGAAATATGTACGAACTGACAGAGGAAATTAAACTGGATAAAAATATTAAACACAATATTGAGATTGTGATTGACCGATTGAGTATTCGTGAAGGCATTGAAAAAAGATTGACGGATTCTATCGAGAATGCGTTGAAGCTAGGTGATGGACTGATGAATCTGGATGTAATTGGTGGAGAGACGATGACATTCAGTCAGAATTTTGCATGTACAGATTGTGGAATCAGCATTGAAGAAATCCAGCCGAGAAGTTTCTCTTTTAATAACCCTTTTGGTGCGTGTCCGCATTGCTATGGCTTGGGATATAAGATGGAGTTCGATATTGACTTGATGATACCAAATAAAAGTCTGAGTATCAATGAAGGTGCTATTGCAGTTTTGGGATGGCAGAGTGCTAATGACGGTAAGAGTTTCAGTAATGCGATACTTCAGGCATTATGTAAGCGGTATGGGTTTGATTTGGATACTCCTTTTGAAAAATATCCCGAAAATATTCAGGATATCCTGATAAATGGTACGAAGGGAGAAAAGGTGCCGGTGCATTATCAGGGACAAAGAGGTATTGGAACTTATGATATTGCATTTGAGGGATTGGTACGTAATGTTGAAAGACGTTACCGTGAGACCAGTGCTGAATCTACGAAAGCAGAATATGAGACATATATGAGAATTACTCCATGTAGCACCTGCCACGGACATAAATTGAAACCAGAATCTCTGGCAGTAACGATAGGAGATAAAAATATTATTGAGATGACAGAAATGTCCGTAAGAGATTTGAGAGCTTTTCTTGAGGAACTGAAACTGACAGAGACTCAGATGGCTATCGGTAAGGAAATCTTAAAAGAGATTAAGGGCAGATTACAGTTTTTAATTGATGTGGGATTGGATTATCTCAGCTTATCCAGAGCAACCGGAACGCTGTCCGGCGGTGAGGCACAGAGAATCCGTCTGGCAACGCAGATTGGTTCCGGGCTGGTTGGTGTGGCGTATATTATGGATGAGCCAAGTATCGGACTGCATCAGAATGATAACGAGAAGTTGTTAAAGACGTTACAGCATTTAAGGGATTTGGGAAATACTCTGATTGTGGTAGAGCATGACGAGGATACAATGTTGGTGGCTGATTATGTGGTGGATATCGGACCACGTGCCGGAGAGCATGGCGGAGAGGTCATTGCCGCAGGTACGGCAAAGCAGATTATGAAAAACAGGAAGTCGATTACAGGGCAGTATCTTAGTGGAAAACTGCAAGTTCCTGTGCCGGAAGTCCGCCGTAAACCATCTGGATATATTGAGGTGAAGGGTGCACAGGAAAATAATCTGAAGAATGTGAATGTGAAAGTCCCTCTGGGTGTTTTTACATGTGTTACAGGAGTGTCCGGTTCTGGAAAGAGTTCGCTGGTGAATGAGATTCTCTATAAGAGTCTGGCAAAACAGTTGAACAGAGCCAGAACCATTCCCGGAAAACACAAGAAAATCGAAGGTGTGGAGCAGCTGGACAAGATTATTAACATTGACCAGTCTCCGATTGGAAGAACGCCACGCAGTAACCCTGCCACATATACGGGTATGTTTGATATGATTCGAGATCTTTTTGCAGCTACAATGGATGCAAAGGAGCGTGGCTACAAGAAGGGCAGATTTAGTTTTAATGTAAAAGGCGGACGCTGTGAGGCATGTTCCGGTGACGGTATTTTGAAAGTGGAGATGCATTTCCTTCCGGATGTCTATGTGCCTTGTGAGGTGTGTGGTGGAAAGCGTTATAATCGCGAAACGTTAGAAGTAAAATATAAGGGTAAAAATATTTATGATGTTCTTGAGATGACTGTGGAAGAGGCTTTGAAATTCTTTGAGAATGTGCCAAGAATCTATAATAAGGTTAAGACGTTATATGATGTAGGATTGGGATATATCAAACTGGGACAGCCAAGCACACAGCTGTCCGGAGGTGAGGCTCAGCGTATTAAGCTGGCGACAGAACTCAGCCGACGCAGTACAGGAAAGACAATATATGTATTGGATGAGCCAACGACAGGACTACATTTTGCTGATGTTCATAAGCTGGTTGAGATTTTGCAGAGACTGACGGATGAAGGAAACACGGTTCTTGTTATCGAGCATAATCTGGATGTGATTAAGGCAGCAGATTATATTATTGATATGGGACCGGATGGCGGCGACCGTGGTGGAACTGTAGTAGTGGCAGGAACTCCGGAAGAAGTGGCAGAGCATCCGACAAGTTATACAGCAAGGTTTGTGAAGCAGATGCTGGAAAAGGGTGCAGAGCAGTAGAAGAACGATTTATCAATTAAACGAATCAGCAAATGGACAAGGGGTGTTTGTTAAGGCTTTAACAGGCGGTTTGTTAATTTTTTATAAAAAAACGATTCATAAAAATGTTTAAATTTTAAGGGTTTTAGGCAATGTGATGAAGATGAAAAAGTTGCTTGAAAACCCTTTAAATATGGCAGAAAATATGGTAAATTCTAAGTACAAATTAAATAAGTTTTTTATACCGAATGTTTTTACAAGGTGCATTAACAGCATGTGGTATCGGATGTCGACCCGGTAACAAAAGTATCTGAGTATAGGTAAGCAAAGGAGATTACCAATTGATATCCTGCTTATATTACAGTGGAAACGAAAAAGGCTGTAAAATGAGTATTTATTGGATGAGGTATCACGGAGGACCGGAAAGGATAGATGAGAGTATTCAAAACGAAGGTCTGACGAGGAATGATATTTTATTTAAGCAGATATCTAAAGCCGAAAGCAGGCAGAGAAGTAAAGATAAGAGGGAAACAAAAGAGCCGATCGTAGAAGAGAAGAGTCGGATAGGAGTGATGAGAAGGTTTCCGAAGAAGAAAGAAAAAGCCTGTAGTTGTTAGTGAAAAAGGTAAAAACAAGGTATTGATATAGGAGGCATCTGGTATGTAGAAATTATGTATCAGGTGCCTTTGATGTGTGTGGGTTTTTGTGAAGGTATTAAATAAAGATAAAGGACATGAATATGGGGGCTTTAAGGTTGTAAAGACTTTAAATGTCCGCTTTTTAAGTGTTGTTGTAAGTTATAATGTAAAAATTTGATTTTCTTTTCATGAAAAATACTCTTTATCCTTGTTTAATAAGGGAAAATGAAGTAAAATTGTAGAAGTTAATTCGACAAATTGGGTAATGAGATTATCAGATTTGTTATATTGGTTAAAAGAGAACTTAGGAGGAAACATGAATAGAGAGTTAGTTGTTGTAATTGATTTCGGTGGACAGTACAATCAGCTGGTGGCACGTCGTGTTCGTGAATGTAATGTGTACTGTGAAATTTATTCTTACAAAACAGACATTGAAAAAATAAAGGAGATGAATCCGAAAGGAATTATCTTAACAGGTGGACCGAACAGTTGTTATGAGGCAGATTCGCCTACATATACAAAGGAATTGTTTGAACTCGGAATACCGGTGCTTGGATTGTGTTATGGTGCACAGTTGATGCAGCATATTTTAGGAGGTAAGGTGGAAAAGGCTCCTGTTCGTGAATACGGAAAGACAGAGACTCATGTAGATATTACATCAAAGTTGTTCCAGGGTGTGGAAGAAGATACTGTGGTATGGATGAGTCATTTTGACTACATTTCACAGGCTGCACCGGGATTCAAGATTACCGGTTACACGAAAGACTGCCCTGTAGCAGTGGCTGAGTGTGAAGAGAAGAGCCTTTATGCGATTCAGTTCCATCCAGAGGTATTGCATACAGTGCGTGGTAAGGAAATCCTTAGCAACTATGTATACAATGTATGTGGTTGTGCAGGAGATTGGAAAATGGATTCTTTCGTTGAGAATTCCATTAAGGCAATCCGTGAAAAGGTAGGTGACGGCAAGGTGTTATGTGCGTTGTCCGGCGGTGTGGATTCATCAGTGGCAGCAGTACTTCTTGCTAAAGCTATTGGAAAGCAGTTGACATGTGTGTTTGTAGACCATGGTCTTTTGAGAAAGAACGAGGGTGACGAAGTTGAGGCAGTATTTGGTCCAGAGGGAGAGTACGACCTGAACTTTATTCGTGTGAATGCACAGGATAGATACTATGAAAAGTTAGCAGGAGTGGAAGAGCCAGAAGAGAAACGTAAGATTATCGGCGAGGAATTCATTCGTGTATTTGAAGAAGAAGCAAAGAAAATCGGTGCAGTGGATTATTTGGTACAGGGAACAATTTATCCAGATGTGGTAGAAAGCGGCCTCGGTGGAGAGTCAGCAGTGATTAAGTCACACCATAACGTAGGTGGATTGCCTGACTATGTAGATTTCAAAGAGATTATTGAGCCTCTGCGTGACTTGTTTAAAGATGAGGTGCGTAAGGCAGGATTAGAACTGGGTATTCCTGAATATCTGGTATTCCGTCAGCCATTCCCAGGTCCGGGACTTGGAATCCGAATCATCGGCGAAGTGACAGAGGAGAAGGTAAAAATCGTTCAGGACGCAGATGCGATTTATAGAGAGGAAGTAGGTAATGCATTAGAAGAATACAAGAAAGCAAATGGAGCGGATGCATCATGGAAGCCGGATCAGTACTTTGCAGCATTGACGAACATGAGATCTGTTGGTGTCATGGGCGATGAGAGAACCTATGATTATGCTGTGGCACTGAGAGCAGTGAAGACTATTGATTTTATGACAGCAGAGTCAGCAGAGATACCATATGAGGTGCTGAATAAGGTAATGAATAGGATAATTAATGAGGTCAAAGGGGTTAATAGGGTGTTCTATGATTTGACAAGTAAGCCTCCGGGAACGATAGAGTTTGAATAAACAGAAATGCTTAGTAAATCCAGTGTTTATGCGGGTTTGCGGGCTTTGGAAAGGTCTTTTGATAACAAATTGATAACAGTCGTTTGAGTGCGATTATTCTTGCTGTCTGATGGTTTACAGGTGGGAGAATGATTTTTAAGCGGTTTAGATGACTGAAATAAATCCATATTATAACGCCCTTAGCTGTGGGTAGGAACTCATGGCTAAGGGCGTTTTTTGTCGTGTTTTTTGATTAGTGAATTGGGGTGATGGTTAAAGAGGTTTTTCCATAATGTAATTCGTCAAGGGGATATTTGACCTGATTACTTGCTGTTCCTTAATTACGCTATATCCTCTGTGAAGAAAGAACGGCTTTGCAGTGATGGAAGCATGGGTGGTTATTTTGCTTATCCCAAAAGCGTGTTCCAGTTTATCGCAGATAGCGGTGGCAATCCCTTGGCTTTGATAGTCCTTGTGGACATACAGCCTGTCAAGGTAGCCTGTCCTGTCAATATCGCCAAACCCTGCTATAATGCCGCCTTTTATGGCGACAAGTGTAAAATGCTCGGATAATGATTGATTCTATTCATTTATGTTTACATTGCCAGTTGCCCAGACGTTTAACTGTTCATCTGTGTAGTCTTTGGCATTTATAGAGTGGACAGTCTGATAAAACAGCTCCGCTAAGTATTTACAGTCCGAGGGGAGGTATTCTCTGATAATCACGTTTTTCACCTTCCAATCTGGCTTGGTTAGTCTGACAGCTTGTCTTTGAACGCTTCGACTAGGGAATCGCTCAATTCCTTAGAGGGAATTTTCGCCCAATGCTGCGTGGTGTCAAACTTCGGGTAATTGTACCGCCACTGGTCGTAATCTTCCCTGCTGATTTCCTCGGCAGAGAGTTTGTCCGCTTGTTCTTTCCAAGCGGAGAGCATTTTCAGCAGTTCGGCGGTATCCTTATTTTTGTCTTTGCTGACTTTTAAGCAGATTTCACCGTCTGATTCACTGACGGTAAGACCGTAAATGTCCTCAAGGGTAAATAAGGTGTGCATAAGCCCGATGTAGCTGTCAATGTTGGGTATGTCCAGTGCTTGCGGCGCAACGTCAAGAGCCTGCGCCAGTGCAGCCGTTAAGTCTGCCTTTGGCTTGCGTGAGCCAGTTTCGTACTGTGCCAGACGCACATCTGCCGATTTTTCGGGAAATCCGACAAGCATACCAAGATATTTCTGTGTCATGCCCCGCATGATACGGAAAAAATGTATTCTTTCGCCAATCGCCATAATGTTTCACTCCTTGTTCGTATGTTTATAAGGAGTATAGCATATATGTTTAGAACAAGTCAATAAAAATAAAACAAAAAAGTTTAATATTTTTTTGCAAACCTATTGACAGTAGCAAAAATGTTTAGTATTATGAGTTAAGCAAAAACGCTTAGAAAGAGAAAGGAGAGGTTGTATGGACAACAAATTTATACGTGTGGACGAGGTGGCGCAGGAGCTTTCCGTATCGAAGCCTTACGCTTACAAGCTCATCAAGAAATTGAATGACGAGCTGAAGGAGCAGGGATTTATCACGATTGCAGGGAGAGTAAACCGCCAGTATTTTCAAGAAAGGCTCTATGGGGCAGGAAAGGGGATGGAGTAAATGCCAGTATTTAAGAATGAGGGCAACGGCACATGGTATGTGATGGCTCGGTATGTGAACTGGAAAGGGGAACGGAAACAGAAGTGTAAGCGTGGATTTGCCACAAAGCGTGAAGCGCAGGAGTGGGAGCGCAAGTTTCAGCTACAAAATTCTGCTGACCTTGATATGGACTTTGAAGCCTTTACGGAGCTTTATGCGAATGATGTCAAGAACCGACTGAAAGAAAACACTTGGCTGACAAAGGAGCATATCATTCGGACGAAGATTCTTCCTTACTTTGGTAAGATGAAAATTAGCGAGATTGGCACAAAGGAAATTATTGCATGGCAAAATGAACTGCTTGCCTATCGTGATGAAAAACGCAATCCCTATTCGCAAACGTATCTGAAAACAGTTCACAATCAGCTTTCAGCAATATTTAACCATGCAGTGCGCTATTATGACCTCCGCTCCAACCCTGCGGCAAAGGCGGGCAATATGGGGAGCGAGGAACACAAAGAAATGCTGTTCTGGACGAAAGAGGAATATAAGAGGTTTGCGGATGAAATGATGGACAAGCCAGTTTCCTATTATGCGTTCCAGATGCTTTACTGGTGCGGAATCCGAGAGGGAGAATTATTAGCTTTAACCGCCGCTGATTTCAATTTTGATAAGGAAACGGTCACGATTAACAAATCCTACCAACGCCTGCATGGGGAGGATTTGATTACCTCTCCGAAAACGAAAAAGAGCAACCGCACAATCAAGATGCCGAAATTTCTCTGCGAGGAAATGCAGGAGTATGTCGGTATGCTGTATGGCTTAAAGAAGAAAGACCGCATTTTCACGGTAACAAAGAGCTATCTCCATCACGAGATGGACAGGGGCGCAAAAGCCGCAGGGGTAAAGCGCATACGGATTCACGATTTGCGCCACAGCCACATCAGCTTATTGATTGACATGGGATTCTCGGCGGTGGCGATTGCTGACCGAGTAGGGCATGAGAGCATTGAAATCACTTACCGTTATGCACATTTATTTCCGTCAAAGCAGGCGGAAATGGCGGACAGGCTTGATGATTTGGGAAAGGGGGATTTTTGATATGTCGGCAAAGAATTTAGACAACTGCAACCGTTGGAGGAACAAGACCGTCGCCTTTCGGGTATCTCCCGAAGAAAATGAGCAGATTGACAAAGCGGTGCGGCTTTCGGGGCTTACCAAGCAGGACTATATCACAAGGCGGCTTTTGTGCCAAGACGTGGTCGTGCAGGGCAATCCGAGGGTATATAAGGCACTCCGCAATGAACTTGCCGCCGTCCTTGCAGAATTGCAGAGGATTGAAGCGGGTGAGGGTGTAAATGAAGAATTGCTTGACACAATCGAACTGATTGCTGTTATTCTCGGCGGTCTGAAAGGAGAAAGTGAAGATGGCGAATAAAAAAGAAACGGCTGCCCCGAATGTATCTGTTGGCGCAGATACGGAACAACCGCCTAATGTAAACAATAACAGTATAACCAATTACCCGCCGAAAAACAATAGCGAAGCTCTTGAAACTGTATCTATGGCTGAATTGTATGATTCTGTATATCCGAGCAAGCCGCCTTTGATTGACGGTCTGCTCTACCCTGGCACTTATCTTTTCGCAGGCGCGCCAAAAGTCGGCAAGAGCTTTCTTATAGCGCAGATTGCGTACCATACCAGTATGGGAGTGCCGCTGTGGGAATATCCCGTCCGAAAAGGAACGGTCTTGTACCTTGCCCTTGAAGATGATTACCGCCGCCTGCAGGAAAGGCTGTACCGTATGTTTGGCACGGACGGGGCAGACAATTTATTCTTTTCTGTTTCGGCGGGGAATCTTGGCAATGGTTTGGATGAACAGTTGCAGGAATTTATGAAACAGCATACAGACACAAGACTGATTATCATTGACACCCTCCAAAAGGTGCGTGAAGTCGGCGGGGACAATTACAGTTACGCAAATGACTATGAGGTTATTACAAGGCTGAAACAGTTTGCAGACAGCTATGGCATCTGTATCTTGATTGTCCATCATACCAGAAAGCAGGGTTCTGATGATAAGTTCGATATGATTTCGGGAACTACTGGCTTGCTCGGTGCGGCTGACGGTGCGTTCCTGCTGCAGAAAGAAAAACGCATCGGCAACGCCGCCACGCTTGAAGTGTCGGGCAGAGACCAGCAAGAGCAGAAACTCTATCTTCTCCGCAATCCCGAAACATTGTTATGGGATTTTCAAAAGGCAGAAACAGAACTTTGGAAAGAGCCGCCAGAGCCTTTACTTGAGGAAATAGATAAAAGAATTACTGTCGATTGCCCCTTGTGGAAGGGGACGGCGACGGAGCTTGCGGCTTGGCTGGAAACAGGGTTACAGCCGAATAGCCTTGCACGGAAACTGAATGTCCTGTCGGGACGTTTACTCAACGAATACGGCATCTTCTATAAACGTGAACGGTGTCACGAGGGGCGTATGATAAAGCTGTACCGTGGGGAGCGTGACGGTATGTGACGGTGTGACGGTATTTTTAGGAGTGGGGTGCGGTACGGAAATAACCGTCACATCGACGCAAACCGTCACGGATAAAGTTTTTGCGAGGTGCAGGGGGCTTTTTACAAAAAGCCGCCCTGTCTCGTCTGCCGACTCGGTCGGTTCGCAGCTTGTGTGCCACTGGCACACGCTCACCCCTCGGAGAGCGCAAAACCTGCTTGCAGGTTGCATTTTTGTTGGCACAGCCGACAAAAGTGCTTTTGCGTTACTTTCGGGAAAGTAACAAAGCCTACCAGCCGAAAAGAAAGGGTGTGATTTTATAAGACGGACGATTAGCGCAATGGTGGGGAAAGGCTCGGTCAGCCATAACAGCCGAAAATTTAAAGCTGAAAATGTGGATGGGGAGCGTTCACACTTTAATGTAGACTATTGCAATGAGAATATCAAAAAGGTATATCATAAACTCTTTGATGAAGCGTTGCAACGGTATAATGATAAACAGACAAGGGCAGACCGCCGCATTGCCGATTATTACGAGAAGATACGGAACTCAAAGCAGGAAAAGCCGTTCCATGAGCTGATTTTGCAGATTGGGGATAAGGAAAATATGGGCGCAGGAAGTGAAAACGGACAGCTTGCAAGGCAGATTTTAGATGAATATTATCATGGATTCCAAGAGCGAAATCCTTATCTCTACGTGTTCTCTGCCCACATCCATATGGATGAAGCAACGCCGCATTTACACATTGACTTTGTTCCGTTCACGACTGGCAGTAAGCGTGGGCTTGATACAAGGG
>CAQBGY010000017.1:24527-27426 GCA_948759685.1 uncultured Eubacterium sp. | reverse complement strand
CAGATTCAGAGCGTATGATTTATATGAAGGACATTCATGGGCAGGAGGATATGCAATATTCACTATCATTGTCTGATGGGTTCGCATAATCACGAATCATCATCTCAATCATACCTTTATAATCGTTGTAAAATTCTTCATCATATGTCGCAAGTACTGTCGCTGCAAACATGAAATATCCATATGTAAAGTGATGGTCACAGATTGCTGCGTTTGCTCCAAACTCACTCTGTTCATAATACAATGTTCCCCAGTTCTGGTTATAGATAAAGTAACTAATATCATCCTTTCCATCGTATGTAAACCAGTTTACTAATATCTTCTTCATTCGCTTTAAGAAAGTATCTCTTAATTCTGTCTCTCCAATCTGATCTGCCATGAGAACTCCCATTCCAAGTGGATGTAAGTTCTTTCCTTCCCAATAAGCATCTCCTGCAGGGTTCAAATTCTTTGTAGCATCTTCTAATTGATTCAAATATCCTAAAAGTGCTTCTCCATCAAAGTCTGAACCTGTTGGAAGTGCAAAAGTAGGTAGAAGTCCTGCAAATTCTGAAACAGTCTTGAAAGAGTTTCCTTCGATTGCTTTCATATCTCCTCTGACAGATGTATAAGTTGCAAATGAAGCATTATCATCTGTAGAATTCTTCCACTGGTGTGGTAACATGCACTGGAAGGTCTGATTTGAGAACCCAGCTCTTTTTACTGTTGTTGTTACACTGTAGTTTGATGTAATCTTTGCATTACTGTCGTTATAATCGTAAGTTACACTTGTATCTGTTACAAATGCATATCCATGACGATAGAATGTCTCTATCTGTGACTTATTTAGCATTGTACCGATTGACATATATCCATTCTTACCTGGGAATGTTACTCTAATATAACTTCCGATTTTCTTGAATGTTGTATTTTCCGGTACAGACAAAGCATAGTAACTCTTTGAAGTTTTTGTCTTTGCCTTATTATCACTATCTGTTATCTCTAGACCAATATGGTCCGTCTTTAATGTAGCAAGATTGTTTGTTAACATTTCATTTCCGTTTCCGTCAAAAATAGATGTAATATTTGAAGATGAAATATAGATTGTCTCTGTATCTCCATATTCTGTAAAGATATATGGTGATCCTTTTACAAAAGTACTCTTCATTGCCAGATGACTGTCATCATATAACCCTGCTGTTACAGAATAATCACTGTAATCCATTACTTTATCGCATGCACTTGCATTATCTAAATTCTCCGGCAGAATATAGAAATCTGTTTCTGTTTCTGTATTTACAGACACATTTACATCTGTCTCTCCCATATCCGGAAGCCAGCCTTCTGTTGCTGTTAATATTCCAAGTCCTTTTGTTGAATATTTTGTCTTAAAAGGCATTGTACATAATGTATTGCCAAACTTGTTAATTAAAATAGACTGCCACCAGTCATTACTATCTATCGGGCTATTTATAGAATCATCTTTATATACTGGAAGTTTTGTTTTTTCATTATACATGGAATTTGCAAGGTATGTTCCTTTTCCATTTGATGCCACATATGATTCCGGAAGATTCGGTATATTGTATGTTGGTTTTGCATCTCCTGTTTTGTACTCATATACCTTAAATTCTTTTATACTAAATCCGCTTCCACTTTCAACTCTTGTATATCCATTCATTCTGACATATCTTGCCGTAGCAAACATTGGTACATCAGCTACTTCATATCCGTATCCTTTTAACTGTCTGTAAACTGTTGTCCAATCATTTCCGTTAGTTGATACCTGAATGTCATACATTTTTCCTGCATCGGAATTCCAGTCAATTACCACACGTCCGATGTCATAATTTCTTCCCAAATCCACCATAAACCACTGTTTATCGCTTTCACCGGAGCACCAATATGTATTTTCATTCCCATCTACTGCATTCTTTGCAAGAACAGATGACTGATCAATAACACCATTATCATCATACATCCACCACACATCTCGTAAAGATGATGCCTGAACATTTTTATTTTCTGCAATATTTGTACCATAATCTACAGGTCTCTTTGTCACTCCGTCTGTTCCGTACACTTCAAATTCGTAAAGTGAATATCCATAGGCTGTTAGTGCTTTCTTTGTCATATATATTCTGACATATCTTGCACTTCCCTGTATATCAAGTTGTTCGTTTCCTCCGTTACAATTATTGTTTGTATAAACTGTATTCCAATTTTCTTCATCGTTAGAAGTCTGAATCTTATATTCTTTTGCATAAGCGCCTTCCCAATAAAGTTTAACGCTTGTGAAATTAGTTACTTTCCCCAAATCCACATAAATCCATTCGTCATTATTTTCCCAGGCACTTTCCCATCTAGTAGACTTTGATCCGTCAATTGCATATGCCGGATCGCTGTTTCCTACTGATGAACTTGCATAAACCATTCTTCCCTGTGAAATTACATAAGGCGAATCATCTGCTGCCTTTACATTCTGCATTGGTGTTGCACTGAGCACCATCGCTGTCGCGAGCATTACTGCTGTCGCTTTTTTTACCTTGGTAAATAGATTACCTTTTCTCATTTTTTTGCCTCCTACTGCTTCGTGTATTGGTTCCGGAGCCTCTACACATTTTTAGCTGTTTCTTTATAGCGCTATTTCCGTTCTTTGCCGGCTAAAACTCTCTCCCAGCATAAAAAACATATTCTAAGGATATTTGATAAAAATGTTTTTTGCAACATTCTTACAAAATTGAAATTGTTTTATTGTCAATTTTGTACATTATACACAAAACAGGCTTTTCTCACAAAACTTGTAAGCGCTTTCTTTCATCAATGTGTTTGTCCAGTGTCCTTATTTTGATAGAAATTTGAAATTTTGAATCTGTTTTTATATAAAAACATTTTTATTCGACATCTAATAAGCAATGCA
>CAQBGY010000017.1:0-24517 GCA_948759685.1 uncultured Eubacterium sp. | reverse complement strand
CAGAATTAGTTTAATAAATTCTGGGGCTGCCTTTCTCTTATTATATAGTGCGTTTAGCACGACAGTGATGTCTCGAAGAGATATCACTGTGCATTGCTTATTTTTTTCCTTTTATTATATTTCCGTTTAGCACGACAGAGATGTCTCGAAGTGATATCTCTGTGCATTATTTATCTTCTCTATATTCCTAATTTATTCGCTTTTATCCTGCACACATATTTTATCTGTATCTCACTGGTATTGTCCGGATTCCCACAATACAATCCTGCTGCGGACTCATAAACCATATACAAATACTTGCCACTGCTAAGTACAATTCCTTCCAGCATAGACGGCATCGTCAATGTTTTCTTTGGTGTTCCCAGTCCACCGGACTTACTGATTTTCTTTGTATATGTAATCAATGCAGAATTATTCAATCTCCCATACGACTGGGAAAATATAAACCTGCGATTTGTCTTACTTATTTTCTTCACAACAAGCCCTTGCGTGTTCGCCGGAATATAATAACTGTATTTTCTGGTAAATACCAATTTTTTCTTTTTTACCTTTACTTTATATCCCTGCATTGTTGCATATGATGTATTTGCACTCCGTCCTGCCCAGAAGTAAGTTCCATCAAACGCTGCAAAATCGGCACTGCCTGACACCTGAACCCTGTAAGCAGGTTTTAAAACCTTTCCATGTTTTACCTTTTTTATTTTACTATAATTATACACCGCCAAATAATCATAAACTGAAATATTATTAAGACTTACTACCAATCTTCCCTTAACATTTGTAACAGCTCCCACATGATCCCGATATGGCAATACAATGGTCTTGGCAAATTTTCCTGTACTTTTATTATACAAAACTAATACTGAACGTTTTGATAATGACTTATGGTACATAGATACCACCAGGTATTTTCCTATTAAACAATTCCCTTGCGGAACATAGTCTGACAAATATTTCAGTTTATATTTTGTTTTATCTTTTTCTTTTATCTTCTTTATATACTCATCATAAACCACCTGATTTGCAGCTCTTCTTTTTTTCTCTGAATCCGTATAGTCCCACTTTATTTTATTGGCTCTGGCATATGCCTTTCCTTTTGAATTTGCATAAACTTTCAACACAATATTCTTATCCCCCGAAAAGGCACCCGAACCAATACTTTTAATGTTTTTATATAATGTAATTGATTTTAAATTTGTACAATTTTTAAATACATTTTTTCCAATCGTTATTACATTTTTTGACATTGTAAATTTCGTCATCGCTTTACAATTATAAAATGCTGATGCATTTAATACTGTTACTGTACTTGGCAACGATACTTTTTTTAATGACATACAGTTATAAAATGCATTTTTTCCTATGCTGGTTACTTTGCTTGGAATTGTTACACTTTCCACACTCCCTGCATTTTTCAAGATATTTTCCGGAATGGTTTTTATTCCACTTCCAAAAGTCACTGTCTTAACAGTTCCACTGCTTCCAAAAACCTGATTTCCATAAGTTACAGAACCGGGAATTGTAAACTTTTCTAAAGATGTACACAATCCAAACGCTTTATATCCAATTGTTTTTATTCCCTTCGGTAAAGATACAGTTTTTAAAGCGCCGCAATCTTTGAACGCATATTTTTCTATCTTAGATAGCTTGCTTCCATCTTCGAATGTTACTTTTTTTATGTATTGGCACTTTTCAAATACATTTGCCTTTATTGTTGTTATTTTTGCCGGAATTACAAGACTGGTAATCGTTTTATCTTTCTTGTTTCCCAAATACTCTATCAATACATCATTTTTTACTTTATATACCTCATCAATAATCTCATAATCTGGTGTGGTAGGCTCTTCTGTGGTCGGTGGTTCTGTTGGAGGCTCAGTAGTAGGTTCTTCCGTGGTAGATTCTTCTGTATCTCCTTCCCCTGTTGTCTCTGTTTCAGAGGTTTCTTCTTCGCCCGGTACTCCGTCATCAGCGATAAATTCTACTCCTGCCGTCTGTTCCTCCACACTTTTATCTCCCGCCTTTACAGTTATAGAAAATAGTTTTAATCCCATCGCTGACTGTATGATCAAAGCGATTGCCAATATTATAGATATCTTTCTAATCCATGTGTTTTTCATTCTTCATCTCCTGTTTCAGTTAAAAATATAAGGTTGAAAGAAACTTCCAACCTTTCATATTTTTGTATTATATTGTAGAAAATTGATATAAATATATCTTATTCTTTTCCATCCCAGCAGTATGTGCAAAGTTTACACTTATCAATGCCTACTGCATCTAACATATCATCTAGTCTGTTAAATCTAAGAGATGTAAAGTTTAATTCTTTTCGAATCTCTTCAACCATTTTCTCATACTTCTCTGATTCCGGATCCACATATTCCTGCAATACTTCGTCTGTTACATTACCATTTTCCAATCTAGCGATTACACGTCGGGTAATTAAATCCATCTCTGAAGTGGAACGGGAGAAGTTTAAATATTTACATCCGTATAACAATGGTGGACATGCCGGTCTGATATGAACCTCTTTTGCACCGCTCTTATATAAAAACTCTGTTGTTTCTCTTAACTGTGTTCCACGTACGATAGAATCGTCAATTAATAACAGACTTTTATCTCTGATTAACTCTTCGACTGCCAGCAGTTTCATCTTTGCAATCAAATCTCTCTTGCTCTGTACAGTAGGCATAAATGAACGAGGCCATGTCGGAGTATATTTGATGAATGGTCTGGAGAATGGTATTCCTGACTCATTTGCATAACCCACTGCATGTGCGATTCCCGAATCCGGAACGCCCGCAACGATATCCGGCTGAACGTTATCACGCTGTGCCATCTTTGCTCCACAGTTATATCTCATCTGCTCAACGTTAACTCCCTCATAAGAGCTGGCTGTATATCCATAATAAACCCAAAGGAATGTACAAATCTTCATATCACTGTTAGCATCAGACAATGTAATACAATTCTTTGGTGTCATTACGACAATCTCTCCCGGTCCTAACTCTTTGTAATCTGTATATCCCAGATTTTTATAGGCAAAATTCTCAAAACTTGCACAGAACGAACCCTCTTTTCTTCCTATCGTAATCGGAGTTCTTCCTTGCTTATCACGTGCTGCATAGATTCCATTTTCATTCATAAGCAATAAGGACAGTGAACCATCAACTTTATCCAATGCATAATTAATACCATCTATCAGATTATCCTTCTGGTCAATTAATGTGGCAACTAACTCGGTAGCATTAATATCTCCACCACTCATTTCCTGAAAATGAGTATGCCCATGCTTATATAAATCCTGTGTCAGCTCGTCCATGTTGTTAATCTTACTAACCGTTGTAATGGCGTATGTACCATGAATAGAACGGATAATCAATGGCTGGGATTCATAATCAGAAATACATCCGATTCCCAGATTTCCTTCCATCTCCTGAAAGTCTTTATCAAACTTTGTTCGAAATGGAGAATTTTCTATATTATGAATTGCTCTGTCAAATCCCTTCTCTCCTAAAACTGCCATTCCGCCACGTCTTGTTCCCAAGTGTGAATGATAATCTATTCCGAAAAACAAATCAAATACACAGTCTTCCTTTGATGCTACGCCGAAAAATCCACCCATAATTGCCTCCTATTGCTTCTGTATGTTTCTTCTTGCTATTTTCTTGTTGAATGTAAAATCTTTTCCGTTATATATATTAACGCTTTTTAGAGGGATTGACAATGGGAAATGTAAAACTATCTTATGAAATATTAATGTTGCTGCTCTTTTAAATCATCTAAAAATTCCTGAAGTTCATCAATCTGCTTTTTCGTCGGCTTTTTATCTGCATACAACGCCATCATAAAATTTGTAAGTGAATTTTTATAAAGCTTTTCTAATACTGTTTTACTTTCTGCATTCATATAATCTTCTTCATTTACCAGCGCCTTATAAACATTATTCTTTCCCTCTTTGCGAATACTCACAAACTCCTTTTTTTCCAACCTTGATAATAGCGATAATATTGTCGTTGGAGAAAGTTTTTTGTCCCTATCCAGCTTTTCTTCTATTTCTGTTCTCGTTACTTCTTTATTTAATTCCCATATTGCAATCATAATTTCTAATTCTGAGTCTGGTAATCTTTTCATTTTTCTTTCCTTTCTTTGTATTTATTGTTCCAAATATTCCCAAGATTTTAAAATTGAGGTTTCTTTGTTTCCTTCTGCCAAATACAAATAGTCTCCATCTACAATCTTATTGTCTTTTCTTGTTGCAGTCATATGGAGCTTTCTTTTCTCACCATTTTTAAATGGCACAATCAAATTGATATCTATCGTTCCATTATCTCTATTGATATAACTCCATTGTATTTTTGATTCAATATACTTCTCGCTATAATCCTCTTTCAATCCATTTTTTATTGCTTTTAAAATTTTTTTCGACCCGGACAACTGATGAAACTCCTCTTGCGTCATTTTTTTTGCTGCATATTCCTCATATTTTTTTGTGTTATTATTCCAATAAAATTGATAATGCAAATAAGAAGCACCCATCCATCCTTTCACATCAGGATCATATTGCGTATATTGTATTGTATCACCAAGCAAAATGTCATCTATTGCCTCAAGATTCATGCCTTTTAAAGAAAATAACTTTACTGCCTTTCCGTTTTTAACACAATATATCCTTGCTTTTGAATCATTATTTAATCTCACTTTAACAGAATTAAACAAAATATGAATATGATTATCTTGTCGTAAAAGCTCTATGTCACTATTAGATGTTGCAATAATTGATGGTACTAAATTTGTACACTCTTCTCCATTTACAAACCAAAGTTCATAGTCTCCTTCCTCTTCATTGAGTTTTTTCCTTGTTAAAGCAAAGGCTGACTCCTCACCATTTCCTTCAAAATCTTCCACAAAAATTTTATGAATTTCTTTATCTGTATGCTTTGCTATAACATCTTTGTATTTTTCTATGCCTCCATTTTCCGTCGTAGAATATTCTAACCCTATTGAATCTCTTTCTGCACCATCCCCCCTTCTATAACTTATAATGCCTCTACCCTTCTGCCATACAATTGTTTCATAAAATCCTGTTTCAACCTTTCTATTATGATATGTGTATTTTGCGATCTTTCCTTTGATTTCTAGTTTATGAATAACATCTGCTGATTTCGTTGACCACCCTGTATCAGAACATACACAATTACTATTTTCAATAAATTCCTTTTTACTTAATCCCTCGCCTTTTCCCTGATATAATTGATAAATATTTTCCTTATCAACTAAAAAGTATCCTATTAACTCCTTTTCTTTTCCAACTTCTTTTGTTGTACTCAAAGAAATTTTATAAAAAGTTTCATTATCTTTTGTTTTTAAACCTCGAATCTCCGATTGCGCTGTACATTCTATAAAATCTTCATTCCCCATTTCCTCGCCTGAAAAGATTCCATTATATACATTGCCTTTTGATGACCAATAGACATTTCCTCCACTTAATATTGTTTTTAGTTCACTGATATCCGTGGTATTTAAAAGTATAAAGTGCAAATCAAGTTCTTGCTTACATGACTCCTTTACCACTTCTATTAATGTTGAATCATCTGATACTTCTTCTATCTTATCCCTATTTTTCCCTAGCTCTTTTGATATTCCCGAATAATCTTCATTCCACAATTCCTCTCTGGTTATCTTTTCATTTTCAAATCTCAAATATCCATAATGCTCCAAGCCTCCTCCTTCATGACAGTATATTATTCCTGAATAAACCGGCTCTGTTGTATAGAAAAACTGTGTTGTCGCTGTTCCAAAATCAATACTTCCAATTTTTTTCACCTCTGTAATATATGTATAGACTGTAACTTTCATTTCGTTATTCAATAAAACTAATTCCGGAACACCATTGTTATCCATATCCCTTACTACATATTCAAAACTCTTATCTGTATCTTCACTTTTCACATATAAAGATTTCAAAAATTCTGCATAAGCATCTCTCCATTGTACTGCCGCATTACTTTCCTCAGCATCATAATTTTTTATTTTTACTTTACTATTATTATCACAACTGATTAAGCAACTGCTCATTATTACTGCAATGAGTACAACTGCAATAATCAAATATCCTTTTTTCCTTTTATCCATAATCATAATATTCTTCATTCTCTCTTTCAAACTACTTGTCTTTTGTACAAATCCAAAAGTAAATAATCCACTGTTTGTTTTTTGTTCAGATTCTTTTTTCGCGATTTCCAGAAGTGTTTCGTTATACTGTATTCGTTTACAAAACTCCAGCTCTTCCACAACCTGATCATCGCATAACAATTCCATGTCTTTATATGCTTTCTTTTCCATGATATGTACAAACGGATTAAACCAATGTATACATCTGGCTACTGCAAATAATAATTTAAATACCATATGATGATTCTTTTGATGTATCAACTCATGTGTGAATATATATTTCAAACTGTCATCTGTAAAACTTTCTTCCGGCAGCAGAACTGTTGGTCTTACAATTCCCAGAATCATCGGAGTACTTATTTTCTTACACTTCCTCAGCTTAATTTTTGTTTTAATATTTAGTTCTTTTTGTACTTTATCAAAAATATTTAATGTTCTTTCCTCTGTAATTTCACTACTCCATCTCTTAAGATTCTTACAATAATAAAGATATAGAACTATATAATATGTTGACAAAAATAAGATTCCAGCCAACCATATCACGAAAGCAGTATTATACATAATATCCCAGTTTATACTTTTTTCTAATAGTCCTTCTGCATCTTGTCCTTTTACATTTTTCTCATGGCTATTCGTTCTACTTTTGTTATTTTCATTTCGAAAATTTACATTATTGTGCATATTTGTATCAGTATTTTCTCTCACATTTGATACGTTATTTACTGAATTTTGGACATTATTACTACTTATCCCATTTATTTCATTCGTGCCATTAATCGCATTTATTTCCGGATGCGCAACATCTATATTCTCATTCTTAACATTACTAATTGGGAATTCCTTTTGCATCTCTCCATCATATACCGGTATCATCAAGCCATTGGCAAAAGAAAAAATCGGTATAGGAATCATCAATCTTATTGCAATTAAAATAAACGCAATATATCTCCATTTCTTTGTATATCGTTTTAAAAATGGTGATATGCATAATATCAGAATAATTAAAACCGCACATATAACGCTTGTCAGCAATACATTTCCTACAAATTCATTCATCTTATACTCCCCTTTCTTTAAGATTTTCAATAAATCTGATAATTGTTGACAACGATATTCTACAAATGTAAAACTTAACTTTATTCTACATTTGTAGAATATGTTTGTCAATACAATTTTTAAATTAAGACAATATATAAAAGATGTTACAGAGGGGAATTTGGATCAGTTAAAAACTTTCAAAAGTCCAATGCCTCTATAACATCTTTTAATAATAGTATATCCCCATATTTTAGAAATGACAACTTAATCTGGTCATGAGGAACTGTTTTATTATGCTGATTCTTCAAAAATACGCTTTTGTGCCTTTAAAACCTCTAAGTGATTCATTAAATCATTAATCTTTTCAACATCCATATCTCCTTTTCGAATTGCTTCGATGTATACTCTTAATGAAGCTCTAAATTCAATCTTCACATTGATATGGCTATCTAGTAATTTGCGAGACAAAAGTACAACCGTCTCCACATGCGATAAGTGGAGAATTTAGATACATTACATTTAAAAATCTCCATAATATAACCTACTCATTTAGTTATCACCTGTAAGATGAATAATAGGATAATTTTTATTAATTCTTTTCTTTTTATATAAATCTTTTCTCATCGCTTTCATAATTTCAGTAAATAAGAAATCATGCTTATAAGCATTAAAACCTTGTTCTTCTTGACCACTAGGTTTAACATAATCATGAAATTTCAACACTGCAGTCACTACATCTGCACTACCAATAAGTAAAAGTTGATTTTGTGCATCTGCCAAACTATTACGGGCACGCTCTTTATTTTTTACAACAACAATATCATTGACAGCTTGAATATATGCCAAATAATATTTTTCTTTTAATCGTCTTTCGTCAGCTTCTAAACGCTGTTTTTTTGCAAAATAATACGACAAAGAAGCTGTAATTATAGCGGTAACTATTCCTATAAGTGTAATAATCAGTTTTACAATATTTTCATCCATAAAATTATCTCAACTTTCTTTATTTAACTACATATCACAACTCTACATTAAAATTTTAATTTATACTACTAACAAATATAACGCTTAAGTACCTAATGCAATCTTCGTCATTTTCAGCATTTACTTCCATAAAAACGCCGAAAATTATTCTCATCCTGTAAAAAATCATTTAACGCTATATCTCCATCCATTATAAAATCAGAATATTTCTCAATTTTTTGAATTCTATCTTTAGGAGATATAATATCAAAAACTGAAGATGTATATAGTCTCAAAAATTCCCATAGGGCGTTTGTATGATTTTTTACATCTTCTCTCTGTGCTGTATCATAAAAATACACTAAAAAATCTAACACAATATTTCTATATCCCTGATATGCTGATGATTTATTTATTCCGAAACTATCATTATTATTTATGTTTGGAAAATAAAATCTACCAATTTCAATTTGTGCAGATAGCAAAGAAAGTTCTTCTTTATAATCTGCATTTTCACTTTCTATTTTAGATATTATAGAAGTCATTATAATAACCGTATTACTATACCAGTCTAAAATCTCTTTTTTATATGATTCTGCTAATTCAAATTTTTTAGTATTGCTTGCTACAGCATAAACACCTCCAACAATTGAAATAATAGTAGTTATAGCTATAGAAA
This sequence comes from uncultured Eubacterium sp., assembly GCA_948759685.1. The sequence goes on along the minus strand of CAQBGY010000017.1, from coordinate 15,666 downwards.
CAATTGCTATATAATCACTAATCTCCATCACCTTATCTCCTAAGTATCTCACGAACCTGTCAATAATCTTCTTACATTATTTTACATATTTCCGTCTATAAAATTATTTTCTTTATCCTTATCCCACAGATTAATCACTTCGTTTTATAAAAACTTCGTTTATCCTTATCCAAAATAAATAAAAGTTCACAATAATGAGTTCAACTCGATTCTGATGTACTACAATATTTTGCGTCATATAACGCAATTACTTCTTAGCACTTTCCTCTAATTCTAATAAAAACTTATCATAATCGGACATAAAAATTTTATCCTGAACAATACGATATTTTTCAAATTCCGTTTCTGCTTTAGCTTTGGCTATTTCAGCAGTTATCTTTCCGGCATCCTGCAACACTTCTCGTTCGTCAGCCATTAAAAATAAGTCAAGACGTTTGCTCCAATCTTCCATAGTCATTGGTATATGTCTTTCGGCTCGGTCTTCTGCCAAATCGAGATAAGCAGACACAATTCTTTCAAGAGAACGTAACTCCTGTTCACTCAGATAATTTTTTGCAATACTTACATCACTTTTTATAATCTTACCTTCTGGAGCATTTTCCCAGGTGGTAAGACCCATATGTGGTTTTTCCGCATCAGCTCTCTCATATATCAATTCGGCCGCCGTATGTCCGTGCACCGCATAATGCATTTTATTCTGAACCTTTGCAAAAAATTGTTTTGTTGTCTTTGCAGTTCTGTCATAATCCAATGCCGTAGCATAAATATCAGTAATTTTCTGATAAAATCTCCTTTCCGACAAACGGATTTCTCGAATTTGTTCCAGCAAGCGGTCAAAATATTCAACAGTCAGTACTGAACCACCATTCTTCAGTCGCTCGTCATCAAGAACCCAACCTTTAATTGTGTAGTCTTTCACAATACCATTTGCCCATTTACGAAATTGGACTGCCCGCTCATTGTTTACCTTAAAGCCAACCGCTATAATCATCTGCAAGTTGTAATGATTTGTTTCCCTACTAACTTGGCGCGAACCCTCAGTTTGAACTGTTAAGTATTTCTTAATAGTTGCTTCCGGCTCTAATTCCGAATCGTCATAAACTTTTTTAATATGCTGGCTAATTGCCGCAACACTTACATCATAAAGTACTGCCATCATTTTTTGTGTCAGCCATATATTCTCATCTTCATAACGCATCTCGATGCTATCTTCTTGTTCTCCCACAGAAGCAACATAGGTAAGATACTCTGCTGCACTTGAACGAATTGTTATTTCATTTTTCTTTTTTGCCAAGATGAACACTTCTCCTTTCATAAATATTAAACCATTTTTATCTAAAATTCCTTAACTTTAAAAACAAATAATACTTAAACTCTTTGTGGCTTTGTGATAAAAAATAATTGTATCCTTCTAATTCATATTGCATCTATTTAGCAAACACACGACCTCTGTATGCACTGTCTGCCCAAACATATCACACGGTGTCACTTCCTTCACCTTATATCCATTGCCTTCTAGCCACTTCAAATCCCTCGCCAGCGTAGCACTATCACAGCTCACATATACAATACGTTCCGGTGCCATCTCCACCATAGTTTTCAGCAGTGTTTCATCGCAACCCTTTCTTGGCGGGTCGACCACAATCACATCCGGTCTGCACTCTGCCTCTCCCGGATGTTCTTCAAAATACTTCGGTACAACCTCTTCCGCTGCCCCTACCAGAAACTCTGCATTCTCCATCCCATTAATTTCTGCATTGATTCTCGCATCCCGTATCGCCTCCGGCACAATCTCCACACCAATGACCTTCTTCGCCGACCTTGCAAGAAACAAGGAAATACTTCCGATTCCACAGTACAAATCCCATACCGTCTCACTGCCTGCCAGCCCTGCATACTCCAAAGCCTTTCCATACAGCTTTTCCGTCTGTGTCGGATTTACCTGAAAGAATGACAGTGGAGAAATCCGAAACTTCACATCACCGATATAATCCTCAATATATCCCGGACCATATAAACTTACAACCTTCTTTCCCAGAATCACATTATTTTTTTCTTTATTAATGTTAATAGAAATATCGCTCATTCCCGAAATTGTTAATAAACGCTCCACCAACTCCTGAGCATATGGTAGTTTCTCTCCATTAATAACCACACACACCATGATCTGCCCGGTCTTTGCGCCCATACGGATTAACACATGCCGAATCAACCCTTTATGACTATTCTCATCATAAGGCTCAATTCCTCTATCTTCCATAAATGCTTTTACCAATTTCATTACACATGCATTCACATCCAACATCACTTCTTTCTGCCCTGCTCCGTCCGACACAATATCTTCGTCCGCCTCAACGCCTGCACCAGCAAAATAATCTGACTCCACATTTACACCCCTCTGCATTCCCAATGCACAGGAATCTATCTCCACAATAGAATGGGTTCTCCCTGCATAAAAACCGCTCACTATCTCACCATCCCGGTTACATCCTACCGGAAACTGTGCTTTATTTCTGTAATGAAACGGGCCATTCTCTTCTTTTCCTTTCAGGCATAGTTCTTCCATACCCATAATAGGCTTCATCTCAAACTCTGCAATACCACCAATTCGTTTAATATTGTTATATACCTTATCCTCTTTAAACTTTAGCTGCTGCTGATAATTCATTGCCTGTAACTGACAGCCTCCGCAACTACTGGCTTTTGGACATATCGGTTCAACACGATAGGGTGATGGTTTCATAACCTCTTCCAACTTTGCAAAAGCATAATTTTTCTTTGCCTTCATAATCTTTACACGTGCCACATCACCTATTACCGTATCTTTCACAAAGAGGGCATAGCCCTCTATCTTACCTATGCCCTCTCCTGTTGTTCCCTGATCTATAATTTCAACTTCTAAAATATCATTCTTGTTAAACACTTTATGTAAACCGCCTTGTTCTTTCCTTCCCATACTTTTCATTACAACCGAAATATTATTATCTCTTTTGCTTAAAACACATTTACCACATTTTCATAATCCTCTGATTTTACTCCGTTGTTCTTCTTACATTGCTCTCAAGTAACCGGTTATATCCAAGCCATTCACCCGCACCTGCCATACTATTGCTTTCAAAGATTTCTTTCATCGTTTCCATCTTCGCATCTGTATTATCTGCAAAATTCAGTGCTAACGCCTCAATCAATGCAGGTTTCTTTGGAGAACCGTATTCCAATTCCCCATGATGTGCCAGAATACAATGCTTCAACTCGTTCGCTTGCTTTACCGGAAAATCCGGAATCGTTGCAATAATCTTTGACACCATTTCAGAACCCATAACAATATGTCCTAACAGCTGACCTGCATCTGTATAATCATTCGCCGGAAAGTCCGACAACTCATACACCTTTCCAATATCATGGCAGATAGCCGCCGTCAGCAATAAATCTCTATTTAAAATCGGATATTGTTTCGTATAAAAATCACACAACTTCGTTACTGCCAGTGTATGTTCCAACAGCCCTCCAATAAATCCATGATGAACACTCTTTGCCGCAGAGTGTTTTTTGAATGCTTCTGCGAACTTTGAATCATCAATAAATAAAACACTTAAAACCTGCTTGTAATACGGGTTATTAACACTTGCGATAAATTTCAACAGTTCCGTCATCATCTCATCCATATCCTTGTCCGTACATGGCAGATAATTCGCCGGGTCCACATTGTCCTCACTAATCTTTCTTGCTCTCTTGATACTTAACTGTGTCTGTCCATTAAAAACCGTCACATCGCCATGAACTTCCACATAATCCAGTGCTTCAAAATCCTCTATGCCCATCGAACCCGGGTCCCAGATTTTTGCATCTAACTGTCCTGTTTTATCCTGCAGAATAACATTCTCATATTCCTTACCCGTCTTTGTCATAGCGCTGGTTTTCTGCTTGCACAAATATATTTCCTGAATTCTCTCACCTTCACGCAGTGTCTCTATGTATTTCATAATGTCCTCCTGATATCATCTTAAAACAATTCTAATCAATATTTTTCCTATATACCGCCGAACCACAAACAAATTCCCTATTAACAATTTACTTTTAGGGATATTTCAGCTAAACTTTATTATAATTGATAATGATATTAAATACAAGAATTAGAACACTAGGAGGCACTATGAATACAAAAGTTCTAAAGACCTTAGAATTTCATAAAATAATCGAGCAATTAAAAGAAGAAGCCGCATCAGACCTCGGGAAAAATTTATGTGATGAACTGACTCCTTCCACAGACTTACATGAAATTAAGCACATACAGCAACAGACCAGTGATGCCCTTACACGTATCTGGCAAAAAGGCAGTGTGTCATTCTCCGGATTACATGATATCGGAGAATCTTTGAAACGCTTGGAAATCGGCAGCACTCTCGGCATGGGCGAACTGCTTCGAATCAGTTCCCTACTGAAAGTTGCTAACAGAATCAAAACTTTTTCCAGACGGGAGGATGCTGACACGAAAGACAGCCTTGATGAATTATTTGAAGCAATTGAACCTCTTACTAATTTAAATAAAGAGATTGAGAAATGTATCATTTCCGAAGAAGAAATGGCTGACGATGCTTCATATAATCTCAAGAACATCAGACGTCAAATGAAAATTGCAAATGACCGCATCCACAGTCAGTTAAATACTCTTGTGAACTCACAGAGTGGCAAAACCTATCTTCAGGACTCTTTAATTACAATGAGAGACGGAAGATATTGCGTACCGGTCAAACAAGAACACCGTGGAAACGTGTCCGGAATTATTCATGACCAGTCTTCCAGCGGTTCTACTCTTTTTATCGAACCTGCTGCCGTTGTGGAACTGAATAACAAACTTCGTGAACTCTCTGCCAAAGAGGCTGATGAGATTCAGATTATCTTAGCAAACTTAAGCATTTTATGCAGTGAATATATGGAACAGTTAAAGCTTGACTTAGAAATTTTACCAAAACTTGATTTTATTTTCGCCAAAGCAAGTCTGGCAAAGAAAATGAAAGCAACCATGCCGGATTTTAACGACCAGAGATATATTCACATAAAAAAAGGCCGTCATCCATTTTTAGACCAGCAGAAAGTAGTTCCTATTGATGTTCATTTAGGTTCAGACTTTACCCTGCTGATTGTTACCGGTCCAAATACCGGAGGTAAAACTGTTTCCTTAAAAACAGTCGGGCTTTTATCCCTTATGGGGCAGGCAGGACTCCATATTCCTGCTCTTGATGGCAGTAAACTTGCTGTATTCCAAGAGATTTTTGCCGATATTGGTGATGAACAAAGTATTGAACAAAGTTTAAGTACCTTTTCTGCCCACATGGTAAACACTGTGAATATCTTAGAAAACGCAGACCAGGATTCTCTCGTGCTGTTTGATGAGCTGGGCGCCGGTACAGACCCTGTCGAAGGAGCTGCACTCGGTATCGCCATTTTGACCTTCTTAAAAAATATGGGAACACGCACGATGGCAACTACCCATTACAGCGAATTAAAGTTATTTGCACTCTCTACAGATGGTGTTCAAAATGCCAGCTGTGAGTTTGACGTGGAAACCCTCAGACCGACTTATCGGCTCCTGCTTGGTATTCCCGGTAAAAGTAATGCCTTTGCCATATCTGAGAAACTCGGACTTCCAAAATATATTATAGACGATGCTAAATCCCGTATTGATGCAGAAGATGAACAATTTGAAGATGTTCTGGCAGAACTGGAACGTCAGAAAAAGCAAATCGAAAAAGACAAGGAAACCATTTCTGTTTACAAATCACAGATTGCATCGTTGAAGAAAGATTATGAATATAAAACCAAAGAGCTTAACGAAAAGAAAGATAAAATCTTAGGAAAAGCCAGAGAAGAAGCTCTAGACATTCTAAAAGAAGCAAAAGAAACAGCAGATACCGCGATTAAAAACATCAATAAATATGGGAAATCCGGCAATACCAGAGAATTAGAAAAATCTAGAAGTGACGTTGGCTCCAAGATAAAGAAAAGCCAGAGTCAGTCAGTCATGAAAACTGCTGCTCCAAGCAAAGTTTACAAACCTTCAGATTTTAAATTAGGTACCGGGGTAAAAGTTTTAAGTATGAATTTAAATGGAACTGTCGCATCTCTTCCGAATGCTGATGGAAACCTTACAGTAAAGATGGGAATTTTGAATTCTAAAGTTAATATTAAAGACTTAGAAATTATTGATGAACCTGATATTAAGGCACCTGGACTTACACGAAACAGCAGTGGCAAAATTAAAATGAGCAAATCCATGAATATAAAAATGGAATTAAATTTAATTGGAAAGAATGTAGACGATGCCTTAAGCGAACTGGATAAATATTTAGATGATGCTTACCTTGCACACCTGCCACAAGTATATATCATCCATGGTAAAGGAACGGGAATCCTTCGCAATGCTGTTCAAAACCATTTAAAGAAATGTAAGTATGTGAAATCTTTCAGAAACGGAGAACACGGCGAAGGAGGCGCTGGTGCAACAGTCGTCATATTTCAATAAGCTGAATATACACAACACAGCATCAAACAAATAGAAGTTTTTACAATTTCTTCTAACTTTTTTAACAAAAACAATTTATGATACAATTATATGAAAATGGGAGGAAAATCATATGGCTATAAAACAGAAAATATTAATCGTCGATGATGATGAGAATATTGCAAATCTCATATCACTTTATTTAACAAAAGAATGCTTTGAAACCAAAACAGAACATGACGGACAGTCGGCTCTTGATACTTTCAAAGATTATAATCCGGACCTTGTCCTGCTCGACATTATGCTTCCCGGTATAGACGGATACGAAGTATGTCGTGAGATACGAAAAGATTCCAAAGTTCCTATCATTATGCTTTCTGCCAAAACAGAAGTTTTCGACAAAGTATTGGGGTTAGAACTGGGGGCAGACGATTACATCATAAAACCTTTCGACTCCAAGGAGTTAGTCGCCAGAGTAAAGGCTGTTTTAAGACGATACACTGCTCCGGCAAAAGAAGCTTCAAAACCTGTATCAGACAAATGCGTCGAATATAAGGATTTAATTATAAACTTATCCAATTATGAGGTTTTATATAAAGGTGCTCCTGTAGAAATGACTCCAAGGGAGATTGAATTACTGTTTTTCCTTGCATCATCTCCAAATCAGGTATTTACCCGTGAACAGTTACTGGATCACATCTGGGGATATGAATATGCCGGCGATACGAGAACTGTGGATGTTCATATTAAAAGAATCCGTGAGAAAATTTCCGATACTGATGAATGGTCTATCGGAACGGTATGGAGTGTAGGTTATAGATTCGAGGTACATAGTAAATAATGAAAAATTCAATTTTGACTAAATTTTTTATTGGATATTTTTCTTTTGCAGTTTTGGGATTTTTATTAATTACTTATTGGTCTACCAATCTGATATACAATCATTTATTACAGGAAGATGCAAAAGAATTGAATAACTATTCTGCAATTGTTGCCGAAAACATTGCCCATGTGACGGAATCTTCCTTAGATGATATTGAAAATCCTGATGAGTTCTTTAGTGATTTTAATGAAGTGCTTGACTGCAATATCCTTATTTTAGACAGTGAGAAAAAACTAATTTATACAACGGATAAAACACAGGCTCTTAGTACAGATGCAAACAACATTGTAATAGAAGATTTTAATCCAAATGACTATACTAAGGGAAAATACAGAATAAATAAACTATATAACATATACAAAACAAATACATTAAGTGTTGTTCATAACATAGAGAAGAATAATACGATTTATGGCTATGTCGTGGCACATATGCCAACTTCCTTTATCAAGAAAAGCAGTTATGATGTGACATTTATTTTCTTTGTGACCTATGTAATTATACTGATATTATCTTTAATTATTTTCTTTAACTTTATGTGGTTTATCTATCTGCCTCTGAAGCAGATTCGTCTGGCGGCTATGGAATATGCAAAAGGAAATTTTAAATACGAAGGTCTTAAAGTAAATAATGATGATGAAATCGGGGATGTTGCCAGTTCATTGAAATATATGTCTAAACAGTTAAACAACTCCAGAGAATATCAGAAAAACTTTATTTCTAATATATCTCATGATTTTCGTTCACCTTTAACTTCTATTAAAGGTTATATCGAAGCAATGATGGATGGAACAATTCCACCTGAGGAACATAACAAATATTTGTCTATTGTTTTATCAGAAGCAAATCGACTAGAAAAATTAACTACCGGTCTTCGAGACTTGAATAGTTGGAGCAGCACGGGACCTGAACTTATTTTTGAAGAGTTTAATATGGAAAATGTAGTAGCATCTACTGTAGAAACATTTCAGGGAAGCTGTGAAAAGAAACATATTGAACTGATTATTCAATTTCCTCCAAAGCATTATAATGCCTATGCAGATAAGGGAAAAATTGAACAGGTTTTATATAATCTATTGGATAATGCGATTAAATTCAGTAATGCAGGTTCTAAAATAATTATTAAAATCTACAATAGAGGAGATAAAATTTACTGCTCAGTAAAAGACTTTGGCATGGGAATACCGGCTGGCAGTCTTGATAAAATTTGGCAGCGTTTCTATAAGACAGACTTATCCCGTGGCCGTGACAAGACCGGTTCCGGTATCGGTCTTGCCATTGTTAAAGAAATTATAATGGCCCACAATGAACATATTGATGTCATCAGCACTGAGGGTGTCGGCACGGAATTTGTCTTTTCATTAAAACGGGCAAAAAAATAACTTTTACAGCTTAAATACTATCAGCATGCTATTGTCTGCTTATAGTATTTAAGCCTTACATCTTGAGTAAGTTTTGCAATAAACTCAGAATTTGTCGGTCTGTCTTTACCTGCCCCCATAATATATTTAAATTCTTTATGTATCGGATTATTCTCATCAATCATCCATGCAACTTCTATCGCATGACGGATGGCTTTTTCTACTCTTTGTGGTGTAGAACCATGTTTTCTGGCTACATCAGGATAAAGAACTTTTGTAACCGCCTCTAACTTTCCATCATTTCCTAATACCTCTTTTACTGCTGTTATTATAAAATTATAACCTTTTAGACGTACCGGAATTCCTATTTCATTTAAGCGGTTTGATATAATTTCATCCAATTTTTGATAAATTCTATCAAATTCGCTGCTGTTATATATTCTATCTATATTTGTATTTCTAATTTTTCTGGCGCTGTTTCCTGCCATTACATTCTCATAAACCGCAGCCTGATTCATTTTGTCATGTATCATTCGCAGCTGAACAGATATAGCCCTTGCATCATAAGGTTTTGTTAACACATAATCTACTCCCTGATTAAATGCCTCACTTACCAGCATATTATTCGTAAGAGGTGTAGTCATCACAAGTTTCTGATTATTGTGAATACCATGCTCATTCATTTTATCCAACAATACATACCCATCATAAATCGGCAACAACAAATCAAATATTACAATATTAGGCTCTTCCCTTTCAAATATTTCATAAGCATCTTTACCATTATCGACTGCCCCCACAATCTCAATGTACTCATCTTTTCTTAACTCTTGTAATAATTGCTGCCTTACAACCACCTGATTATCTGCAACCAATACTTTTAGTTTTTTCATACTTTTTACTCCTTAATATTATTAAACTTAAATAAGTGCCGTTTAAAAAAGATTATTTTCTGTTCTGTAAAAAATCTCTTCCACCTTTATTTATAACACTTATTTATTTTTTATTGAATAATTATAAATATATATGTTTTCAAAAAAAAGTAACTATAGTTTATGATTAACGCCGAATGGCATTACTATTAGTTTTATTTTTCTATAAAATGTGATTTTATCTGACTTTAAATGACAGTGTTCTTCTAAAAAATACATTTATTTTTTACTATTTCGACACAATACCATTTAATAAAGCATTATTTTACAATATATTTTATAGTGCCGGCTTTGGAATCTAATATATCTGCATATATTGTTAAACCCTATAATATAATTATGTGTGGACAAACAAATTTCTTTTACAATATACTTACTTGATAGTACATATTTCTATTAATGTAAAATATTATATTGTTGCATTATGTCGGCAATTGTATTATTATATTTCTATAAAACTTAAAGGAGGCTTATACAATGGCTTACAAAATTAACGATGGATGCATCGGTTGTGGTGCATGCGCAGGTGCCTGCCCAGTTGGTGCTATTTCAGAAGGTGACGGAGTTTTCGTTATCGATGAAGCTGCATGTATCGAATGTGGAGCTTGTACAGGCGCTTGCCCTACAGGTTCTATTGAATTAGATGCTTAATTAAATTAAAAGAGACCTGCCAAATTGGTGGTCTCTTTTCTTATTTATTCTGTTACAACTTTTTTACCAATATGTAAATCCTGCTTTTTCTTTTCTGCAGCTGCCTTTTTTTGTTTTTCCTGTTTTTCTTTTTGTTCCTGTTTCTTTGTTTTCTTTAAGAGCAGTTTTTCTGCTTTTACCTGTTTCTTTTTATCTTTTCTGCTCATTTTCTGTTTAGAACGCATTGCTTCATCCAGTTTTTTAAATCGTTCTTCTTCCCGCTCATCCTGAGTACGAATCAGATAATTCATTTCCTTTAGAACTGTTTCACTAACGTTGCCGCTGACCTCTTTCCCTAATTCCGAGGCACTTTCTTTTAATGCTTTACATACCACTTTATTCATAATCGCCTGAAACTGCTCCATCTTGCTCCCTGACGCTCCCTGCTCTGCTACTCCTTTTCCTGCCATATCATTATATCCACTTACCATGCCTGTGTTTTCCACTCTCACAGACTGCTGCATTACCGGTGCACTAACCTCTCTGGCAGTAAGCGGCATCGACATACCTGCTCTGGCATTATGCGCCTCTCCCTCTCTGGTATCAGGATCTGTCAACATCATTTTGATTGTTCTAAGACTATACCCCTGGTTTTTTAAATCCCTTACATTTTTTAGCAGATTAATATGATTGTCTGTGTAATATCGATGTCCCATTTCATTTCTCGGAATCACCACGTTTAACTCCTCTTCCCAATATCTTAAAACATGCGACTCCACTCCCAACATTTTCGAAGCATCTGATATAATATATCGTTTTTCCCCCATTTTGACCTCCTTACTTTACCGTGAAACTCTCTCTTTTCAAACAATTTATTATGCTCCCAATATGCGAAAAAAGAGTTGTCCCCCTAAGAACAACTCTATTATAAATCTAATTATATGTGCCATTCAACACTTATATCACTGCAAATTTTGTAACCTTTTGCGTATATGTCGAACAAATAAATTTCCTGCCACACGCTTGATATTAAATCTGGTCTCCCGGTAATTCAGCATCCTTAAATTTCGTATACTGTGGCAGCCAAACCAGTTCTACTTCTCCAACCGGACCATTTCTCTGCTTTGCAACATTTAAAATAATTCTATTTCTATCCTCTTCCTTCTTTTCTCTATCATAGAATCTGGACAGCAGCATAACCACATCGGCATCCTGCTCAATAGAACCGGATTCACGCAAGTCTGCCATAATCGGCTTCCTGTCTTCTCTTGTTTCAGATGCCCTGTTAAGCTGCGACAACGCAATTACCGGCACGTTTAACTCCCTCGCAATACCTTTCAACGTTCTGGAAATCTCTGAAATTTCCTGCTCACGGCTTCCATGTGGAGTATTCGTAGTCATTAACTGAAGATAATCCACAATAACTAACTGTATATCTTTCTCCAGTTTAAATTTTCTACACTTTGAACGCATTTCTCCAATACTGATACCCGGAGTATCATCTATAATAATGTTAGAATTTCCAATAATATTTGCTGACTCTACAATATTCTCCCATTCACTGTCACTCAAATCACCAATACGGATTTTCTGGGAACTAACCATCGAATGCTGCGAGAGAATACGGTTTATCAACTGTTCACTTGACATCTCCAAACTAAATATCGCTACCGGAATATTATGTCTTACCGCAATTGTCTCTGTTATATTTAATACAAATGCTGTTTTACCAACCGATGGTCTTGCCGCAAGCAAAATAAGGTCTGATGGCTGAAGTCCCGACAACTGCGTATCTAACTTTCTAAATCCGGTTTCAAGCCCTGTAATCGTTCCTTTCGTCTGTGCCGCCTGTTCAATTTTATCAAAAACATTCAATACAATCTGTCTTACCGGAACATAATCTCCGGTATTCCCAGTCTGAATTAAATCAAAAATGTTCTTCTCTGTTTCTTCCAATATAGCATCTAATGGTTTATTTCCGGCATAACATGTATTTGCAATATTTTCATTTGCCCGGATTAAATTGCGCATGACCGACTTTTCATATACAATCTCGGCATACTGTTTAATGTTAGCCGATGTTGGTACCATATCTAAGATATTTCGAATAAAATCGATACTAATTACTTCTGATGGCACTTCCATCTCTTCTAACTTCGTTTTAATTGTAACAAGATCGCATTCGCGTCCTTCATTATACAGCTCCACCATAGCCTTATATAAGGAACCATATTGCTTATTATAAAAATCACTATCTGATAGTTTTTCCATCGCAACCGTAATAGCCTCAGCATCCATAATCATAGAACCGATTACTGCCTGCTCTGCCTCATTACTATGGGGCATAATTCTTTTTACAACTGCCTCATCCATAAACTTTTCTCCGTTTCATCAGTTCGTTATTTTGCAACTACTTTTACTGCCAGTGTTCCTACTACATCTTTATGTAACTTGATATTCACATTATATGTTCCAAGTGATTTAATTGCATCCGGAATTACAATTTTCTTTTTATCAATTTCCATATTTAACTGCTTCTTTGCCTCTAACGCAATCTCCTTGCTGGAAATAGATCCGAATACTTTTCCCTCTACACCTGCCTGAATCTTAACTGTTATAGATTTATCTTCTAAATCTTTTGCAACAGCCTGAGCTGCTTCAAGTTTTTCTTTTGCAACTTTTTCAGCATTTTTCTGCTGTAACTTTAAGTCATTAAGATTCTTTCCTGTTGCCTCCAGACCTAAGTTTTTCTTTAAAATAAAATTTCTGGCATATCCATCATTAACTTCTACAACTTGTCCCTTTTTCCCTAATGTCTTAACATCTTCCAATAAAATAACTTTCATTAAAAATCTCCTTCCTCTATTCTTTTACTAATTATATTTTTCAACTGCTGTATAACTTCTCCCAATGGCTGATCCTTCACCTGTGCTCCTGCCAGATTCATGTGACCGCCGCCACCAAACTCCTCCATAATTAACTGCACATTTATTTTATCAAGCGACCTTGCACTAATATATATCTGATCATTATATGCAGTACATACAAATGACGCTTTAACGCCTTTAACATTAAGCAGTTCGTTTGCCGCCTGTGCTCCTATTACCGTCGGAGAGGACACTTCTTTTGCTGTGCATACTGATATTGCATACTCATCTTTGTATATTTCTGTATTCTGAATTGCTGTGGCTTTCGCCTTATACTCTCCAATATCATCCCGGAACATCCTGCGAACCTTTGTAATATCTGCACCATTTCTTTTCAAAAATGCCGCCGCTTCAAAAGTTCTGACCCCGGTTCTATTTGTGAAATTATTCGTATCAATCATAATTCCACCATATACCGCCTCTGCCTCTAACTTATTAATCTTAACTGTCTCAGGAATATACTGCATAATTTCGACAACCATTTCACAGGTAGACGATGATGCCAATTCAATATAAGATAACTGTGCATTATCTATTACATCCTCTGCCTGTCTGTGATGGTCAAATACCAGCAGACATTGTGTTCTTCGAACCAATTCCGGATACTCTGTGTAGCCTGCCCTGCTGCAGTCAACAATAATTAAGGCATCATTTTTCCCAATATTTGCTGCCGCATCACTTCCTGATATAAACATATCTTCTTCATAAAACTCTGACTCTCTGAAAGTATCAACCAACGGAACTACGCTGCTGCTCACTTCTCCCAGTACAATATGTACTTCCTTTCCAATAGTTTTTGCAATTCTATAAAAACCAACGGAAGCACCAAATGAATCATTATCTCCTATATGATGCCCCATAATATAAATTGTCTCTTTTGTCTCAATCAAATCCCTAAAGGCTGTTGCCATAACTCTGGACTTGACCTTCGTATTTTTTTCTACAGATTTTGATTTTCCACCATAAAAATACAGCTTGCTTCCATCTTTCAAAACTGCCTGGTCTCCACCACGGCCTAATGCCATGTCAATCGCAGCCGTTGCCAGATCATAATTGTCTACCAGTCCATTTCCTCCCATTCCAATACCAATGCTGAGTGTTACCGGCAGTCCATTTCCGATATTTACTGTCTTTACTTCATCCAGAATAGAAAATTTATTCGTCTGCATTTTGTTAATATATTTCGTTTTAAAAACAACAAAATATTTGTCATTCTCCAGTTTTCTGACAATTCCATCATACTGCGCAAAATACTTATTTATTTTTCTATCAATAAGTGCAACAAGCAGTGTTCTTCTGGTTGCCTCTACACTTTGAAGAACCTCATCATAATTATCAATATAAATATGTCCTGTTACAGATTTCTCTCCCTTATTTTCCTTTGTTAACTGATGTACTAAAGTCTCATCAAACATATACATAGATATTAAACTATTCTCTGTATTTGTTAGTGCCTCCGCCAAATCATTTTCCTGTAAATCATTCATAGAAAATCTCTTCAAAATGATTTTATATACATGCTCTTCATATCTAATTTCAATCTCATTTCTGCTTTTCTCATCAAAAGTCAGATCTTCTTTTTTCAAATCTGTAAACACAGTTGTCACTAATTTATTTTTTAAGGACTTTTCTCCGCAAATTACATCCATCTGTGTATTTGTCCATAAAATCCTTCCATGTTCGTCCAGCAAACTGTATGGTATCTCCATATCATGCAGCATCTGATGTTGAATATGACTATACTCTGCTCCAAAATCAACTAAGTTTTTCATAATATTCTGCTTAAACACAAAATAAACGGAAATAGTAATTATAAAATAAACTATTTCTGCAAAGGTCATGATTGCACCGGCTTTGATATTGACTACATACCCAAGCCCCACAAACACAATCCAAATAATGTTTAAATACAATGGCCATTTAATATAATGTAATAAATTGCCCCGCACTTTTACTTTATTATTCCCCATTTCTTTTACCTCTCTAACAGGCACAATATGCCTAGTATTGTTTAGTATACCACATTTTTGTAGCGAAACAAAGTAAGTATTTTTTTCTTTACAGTTTCAAGTTTTTATTTTAAAATTTATACAGTTTATATGTTAGGAGATTATAATATGTTTCGAGTATGGGGCAGAACCTTTAAGAACAATAAAATGTTACAAAGCACCACAATAGAACTGGATGTAAATGATACACGAACACACAAAATATTTCAGGCTCTTGAAATGATCTGCGAAGAATTTGATCTCAGCAATCCAATATGGCTTGATACGAATATTAATGAGTTTAAAAAAATTGCCCGCACAAGATTTTATGCGGACAGCTTTGTTGAATCTATTGATTTTGACTATTTAGATTTTTATGTCATTGAGGAATAAATTCCGGTTTGTCGAGGAGTGACTTTCCTGCTGAAGAAATACAGACAGAG
>CAQBGY010000016.1 GCA_948759685.1 uncultured Eubacterium sp. | reverse complement strand
TTTCCCTACACGACGCTCTTCCGATCTGATGCATTGAACTGCCGCTCTGTTCTTTTCCACCAGCGTAGCCTTTTTTGCACCTCTGCTTAATGCTTCAATACCAATCGCTCCACTGCCACTAAATAAGTCTAAAAAATTAATATCATACAGCATTGGATTAATCATATTAAATAATGTCTCTTTTATTCTATCTGTTGTAGGTCTCGTATCATTTCCTCTGATTGTATTTAATTGTATTCTTCTGGCTTTTCCTGCAATAACTCTCATGATATCTCCCGTTTTTTATAAATTTTGTAGTTTGGCACAAAATTAAAAAATCACTATACAGAAAAAAGGGACTCTATTTACAGTCCCTTTTATTGTTAATTAATTTTAATTATTCTGCATCTTCTTCAGTAGTTTCTTCTGTAACATCTTCAACAGCATCCTCTACAACTTCGTCAGCAGTCTCTTCTACTGTTTCTTCTACAGTCTCTTCTACTACTTCCTCTGTATCCTCTACTAGTTCTTCCTCTGGAAGTAAAGCTTTAATACTTAAGCTGATTTTCTTTTCTTCTTCATTAAAATCAACAATCTTAGCTTCAATTTCCTGACCAATCTTTAACTCATCAGCCGGCTTTTCAACATGATGTCTTGCAATCTGTGAAACATGAAGTAATGCATCAACACCTGGTTCAATCTCAACAAATGCACCAAAATCTGTCATTCTTGCAACTTTACCAGTAACAATTACTCCAACTGCAAACTTCTCGCTTGCATTTGCCCATGGATTTGTGTCTTCAAACTTCAGACTTAATGCAATCTTATCATCATTGATTTCTTTGATAAATGTAGTAACAGTATCGCCTACTTTGAATACCTTTCTCGGATTACCAACTCTACCCCATGACATTTCTGAGATATGTAATAATCCATCTGCTCCGCCGATATCAACGAACGCACCAAAATCAACAACACTCTTAACAACACCTTCCACAGTATCACCAACTGCAATCTTCTCAAATAAAGCTTTCTTTGCTGCTTCTTTTTCTGCAACAACTAACTGTTTTCTGTCACCAATAATTCTTCTCTTCTTTGGATCAAATTCAGTAACAACAAACTCAACTTCCTGATTTAAATACTTATCTAAATCTCTTTCAAATACGTCTGATACAAGGCTTGCAGGTATAAATACTCTTCCGCCTTCAACGTCTACGCCCAAACCACCTTTTAATATCTGTACAACTGGTGCTTTAAGAACTTCTTTATTTTCAAAAGCTTCTTTAATTCTCTCATTTGCTTTCTCTGCAGCAAGTCTCTTATATGATAAAGCAACCTGTCCGTCACCATCATTCACTTTAAGAACCTTTACTGTCAGTTCATCGCCTACTGAAATTACAGTTGTCAGATCTACTGGTGTGTTTGAGTACTCATCTCTTGTAAGAATACCATCAGCCTTATATCCAACATTAAGTACCGCATAGTCCTCTCTTACACTGATTACCTTTCCTTCAAGAACTTCACCATTGTGAATTGTCTTGAATGATTCATCCAACATTTGTTCAAAACTCATCTCTGACATTAAGAACGACCTCCTCAATAATATTCTTTGGGGTAGATGCCCCTGCTGTAATACCTATAGACTTCAATGATTCGACATTACACAAATTAAGGTCCTTTACTGTCTGTATATAATAAGTGTTATCACACTCATTTTTACATATGTCATATAACTTCTGTGTATTCGAACTACTCTTTCCACCAATTACAATCATAGCATCAACTCTTGATGCTATCTCTTTCGCTTCAACCTGTCTTACGTGTGTCGCATTGCAAATCGTATTTACAACATTTATATCATAACCCTTTTTATCTATAATTTCAACTAAATATTTAAATTTCTTGTAGTTAAATGTCGTCTGGGATACGATACACAAACTTAAATCTTTAAAGCGTTCAAGTTTTTCAATATCAGTATCACTGTTTATAACAATAGCATCTCCGAAAACCCATCCCTTTATTCCTTCAACCTCGGGATGATTATCGTTTCCAATAATCACAATCTTTTTTCCTTTTTCACTTTCTTCACGGACAATATTGTGTATTTTCTTTACAAAAGGACATGTTGCATCTACCATTCTCAAGTTTTGTTCATCAATTATATCACATATTTCTTTTGAAACACCATGCGAACGGATAATTACAGTTCCTTTATCAACTGCTTCTATTTCTTTTTTCTCATTTATTACCCGGACTCCCTTATTCTCCAAATCTTTAACAACCTGTTCATTATGAATAATCGGTCCATAAGTATAAATTGTTTTTTCACTGTTTTCTATTTCAGAGTATACACTGTCTACTGCACGTTTCACTCCAAAACAGAATCCTGCACTTTTTGCAACAATTACTTCCATTCATTACTCCATTATCTTTTCACAAGTTCTTTAATTCTTTCTACTACCTGATTAATATCCATATCAGAAGAATCAACTAAGACCACATCTTCTGCCTGTACTAAAGGAGAAACCTCTCTATTCATGTCACGGTAATCTCTATCCTTAATATCTGCCTCAATCTCATCGATATTACATTCAACACCTTTTTCTGTAAGCTCTTTATATCTTCTCTCTGCTCTTGTTCTTGAACTGGCAGTTAAATAAACTTTCAAATCTGCATCCGGAAGTACC
Source organism: uncultured Eubacterium sp. (assembly GCA_948759685.1). Next base: position 25,565 of record CAQBGY010000016.1, on the reverse strand, counting down.
GCTGTTCCGATATCCCTTCCATCCATTACAACATCATTCTTTTTTGCTAAATCCTGTTGCATAGCAACTAAAATTTTTCGAACAGGAGAATACACTGCAATTGCACTCGTCATATTTCCAATCACTTCCTGCCTGATTTCTGTGCTGACATCTTCCCCATTCAAATATACTTTCTGTACCCCATTTTCATATCCGAGAGTTACTTCTACAGCATTGCATTTTTCGATAACTTTTTCCTCTTCCTCTGCTGTAATTCCTGCTCTATAGCATGCTAATGCCATCGTGCGATACATAGCACCTGTATCTACATAAATAAATCCTAATTCCTTTGCTACAATTTTAGCAATTGTGCTTTTTCCTGCACCTGCCGGTCCGTCAATTGCAATATTATACATAATCTCCTCCATATATCTTTTTAATAAATGCTGTTTCCTGCAAGATAACCTGTACTCCATGCAATCTGTAGATTATATCCACCAGTCTTTGCATCTAAATCTAATACTTCACCCACAAAATAAATGTTGGGACTTAACTTTGATTCCATGGTTTTCGGATTAATATCCTTCACTGAAACGCCTCCTCTTGTTATAATGGCTTCATTATAACTTCTTAATCCTGAAATGTGAAGCGGCATTCGTTTCATACAGGAAACCAGTTTTTCCCTTTCGTTTTTTGTGATTTCATGAACTTTTTTATAAGGATCAATCCCTGACATTCGAATAATAGGCATTATCATTTTTTTGGGTAACAGCCTGTCCAATGCATTATTTATATTTTTATTGATATTTTCATTAAAATCTTTTAATATTCTTTTATCCAGCATCTCAGTATCTAAAGCCGGTTTCAAATCAATGTAAGCCATAAAATTATTCTCTTTTAATTTGTCACAAATATAACAGCTTGCTGACAGAACCAACGGTCCACTGATACCGAAATGGGTAAACAGCATCTCACCCTGTTCAGAATAGTACTCTTTGCCACTCTCATCAAGAATAGATAAATTAACATTTTTCAATGCAAGCCCCTGTAATTCCCTGCACAATTCTTCTTTGATATTAAAAGGAACAAGTGATGGATAAGTCTTTTCAACCTCATGTCCCAGTTCGTTTGCAAACCGATACCCGTCTCCTGTAGAACCTGTCGTCTGATATGAGATACCACCTGTTGCGATAATGCATTTATCCCCTGTTATTTTATCACTTTTCCTGCTTTTTAAAACGATAATATTACCAGTATTTTGAATTTCTGTTATTTCTGTATTAAAATGAATCTGTACTCCTACATCTTTCAGCATCTTTTCTAATGCCCATATCACATCAGAGGACTTATCACTCTGCGGAAAAACTCTGTTTCCTCTTTCTATTTTTGTTGCTACACCGGTACTTTCTATCATGGTGCATACATCTTCACTATTTAAGGTGTTATATGCACTGTATAAAAACTTCTCATTGCGAAGTATATTTGCAAAATGATTTTCGATACTGGAAGCATTCGTAATATTGCATCTTCCTTTTCCTGTAATAAACAGTTTCTTTCCTAACTTCTCATTTTTTTCATAAATATGAACTTCATTACCATTGTATGCCGCAGCAATTCCTGCCATCATGCCGGCGGCTCCGCCGCCCACAATCAAAACTTTACTCATAAAAATACCTGTAACCCTTTATAATATCAAAACAGTTTCTATATAAAAAACAGTTCAGCCACCAATTCGAAAATTCAAAGAATTTTCAAACTGTATTGGTTCCCCATATGATATAAGACATAGATGTCTGGGAGTATGCAAGCATCCTTCTGGACATCTATGTCTTATATCGCATGGCTGAACTGTTATACAGGATAAGCTCCGTTTTCTTTATCAGCAACACTTGGGTCTACCTTTGTCTGCTGTGCTTCTCTATACTCAAAGAATTCCTTTGCAACCTGTGGGAATAAAGCGTATGACAATACATCTTCATCCTGTATTTTCCACTGTGCACATTCTTTTTCAAACTTTTCAAGTGACGGCTCAATTAAATCTGCTGGTCTGCAGGTAATTGCCTCTTCATCACCGATAGCCTTCTTCTGAACTTCTTTATCGAAAGGCTTTACAGTCTGACCATACTTTCCTGCAAGTAAGTCCTTTGCCTGCTGATTTACCATCTTGTATCTCTCACCCATAACTACATTTAATACAGCCTGTGTTCCTACAATCTGGCTGGAAGGTGTAACAAGCGGCGGTTCACCAAAGTCTTTACGAACTCTAGGGATTTCCTGTAACACTTCGTCAAATTTATCCTCAGCTCCCATTTCTTTTAACTGGGAAACCATGTTTGAAAGCATTCCGCCCGGAACCTGATATAACAATGTATTAATATCTACACCCATAACCTTTGGATTCAGCAAGCCGCTCTCAAGACATTCTTCTCTGTATGGCTTGAAATGGTCTGCAACCTTCTTTAACAATTCCTGATCAAGTCCTGTATCGTAAGGTGTTCCCTTAAATGTTTCAACTAAAACTTCTGTTGCCGGCTGTGATGTTCCCATAGAGAATGGTGAAATCGCTGTATCAATAATATCACAACCTGCTTCAACAGCTTTCATATATGTCATTGCACCTACACCCGATGTGTAATGTGTATGAAGGTCAATTGGAAGGTCTGTTCCTTCTTTTAATGCCTGTACTAATTCTGTTGCCTGATATGGTGTCAACAGTCCTGCCATATCTTTAATACAAAGTGAATTTGCACCCATCTCTTCAATTCTCTTTGCTGTATCTTTCCAATAATCAAGTGTATATGCATCTCCTAATGTATAAGAAAGAGCAACCTGTGCATGACCGTTTTCCTTATTAGCAGCTTTTACAGCTGTCTCTAAGTTTCTTAAATCATTTAAGCAGTCAAATATTCTAATAATATCAATTCCATTTGCAATTGACTTCTGAACAAAATATTCAACAACGTCATCTGAATAATGACTGTATCCTAAAATATTCTGTCCTCTAAAAAGCATCTGTAATTTTGTATTTTTAAATCCATCACGTAATTTTCTTAATCTTTCCCATGGATCTTCTTTTAAAAATCTCAGTGAAGCGTCAAAAGTAGCACCACCCCAACATTCTACAGCATGATATCCAACCTTATCCATTGTATCAATGATAGGAAGCATTTCTTCTGTAGGCATTCTTGTTGCGATTAATGACTGATGTGCATCACGAAGTATTGTTTCAGTAATCTTTACTGGTCTTTTTTCTGCCATTTTATTTTCCTCCGATAAATGTTATGTTTCAAATTCATTTAGATTCCGAATATTGCCATAAAAGTTCCGGCTGCTACTGCAGTACCGATAACTCCCGCAACGTTTGGTCCCATAGCATGCATTAAAAGGAAGTTTGTCGGGTCAGCCTCAGCTCCTACTTTCTGTGAAACTCTGGCAGCCATTGGTACGGCAGATACACCTGCTGAACCAATCAATGGATTTACTTTTCCTTTTGTAACAACACACATTAACTTACCAAACAATACACCTGCCGCAGTACCTACCGCGAATGCAACCAATCCGAGTACAACAATTTTAATTGTACTCATATTTAAGAATGCCTCTGCCGAAGTCGTTGCACCTACACTTGTACCAAGCAGAATAACAACAATATACATCAGTGCGTTGCTGGCTGTATCTGTCAACTGTTTTACTACACCTGACTCTCTAAATAAGTTACCTAACATCAGCATACCAACTAATGGTGCTGTTGTCGGTAAAATCATAACGACTACAATTGTAACAATAACAGGGAATAAAATCTTTTCTAACTTTGAAACAGGTCTGAGCTGTTCCATCTTGATTTTTCTTTCCTTTTCTGTTGTTAATAATTTCATAATTGGTGGCTGAATAATTGGCACTAATGCCATATAAGAATACGCCGCCACGGCAATTGGTCCAAGTAAGTCTGTCTGTCCTAATTTACCTGCAAGGAAAATAGATGTAGGACCATCTGCGCCACCAATAATTGATATGGCTGCAGCTGCCTTGCCGCCAAATCCCATAAATATTGCCAAAAAGTATGCAGAATATATACCAAACTGAGCCGCAGCTCCAAGTAAAAAGCTTTTGGGGTTAGCAATCAACGGACCAAAGTCTGTCATTGCACCTACACCCATAAAGATAAGAGATGGCAGAATACTATACTCGTCTAATATATAAAAGTAATGTAATAATCCGCCTGCTTCATCTCCTACAGGAGCTTTCATAATGTCCGGATACATATTAACCAACAGCATACCAAAAGCAATAGGAACCAAAAGTAATGGTTCATATTCTTTTTTTATTGCTAAGTAAAGGAAAATGCAGGCAACAGCAATCATAATATAATTTCCTACAGTAAGATTTAAAAACGCTGTCTGATTCACCAGATTTTCCAATGTATCTATGATGTTCATTTGTTACCTCCAGTTCTAAAAAACGATTAGTTTAATGTTGCTATTACGACACCGGCTTCAAATGAATCGCCTACGCCGAATGCAATACTTGCAACTGTTCCGTCCTCTGGAGCAACCACTGAATTTTCCATTTTCATTGCTTCAAATACTAAAACAGTATCACCTTTTTTTACTGCTGTGCCAGGATTTGCACTAATAGATAACACTTTACCAGGCATCGGTGCTGTAACCTTAATTCCACCTTCACTTCCACTTGCTGCCGGAGCAGGTGCAGGAGCTGCCTTTGGTGCTGAAACAGGTCTGCTTACTGGTGCACTTGGAGTGCTGCCTGTCTCTTCTACAGTAACATCATATACATTTCCATTCACTGTAATTGTATAATTCTTCATTTTATTTCCTCCTAAATATACATAAGTAATTTATCTTCTTCTAATCGAACGAACAACAAAATTATCTGTTGATGTGTTTTCACTTGCTGCAATAGCCGCCGCGATTACCGCTATCAATTCATAGTCATCTGCCAGATTTTCAGCCCCTGCATTAACTACTTCCTCAGTCTTTGTATCTTTCACTGCAGCGTGCTCTGTTTTCTCTGCTTTTTTTCTTCCCTTTGCTTCTGTAATCTTTGGAATAAACACAAAACTGGAAATCAATAAACAGATAAATATTAATACAGCAAAAACAGTTCCCATTCCCATGAGTGTATTTGCTCCTGCTGAAGCCATCTTAGCGCCAAAGCTTTCTTCTCCTGAATCAGGAAGGCTGAATTCAACCGATGTTGGAACCGGTCCTAAATTGTCAAATACAGTAATATGCATTATCATTTTCAAATCTCTCTTTGAAAAATGAAGCATTGCCGTAGCGTCAATAGACATTCCATCTTCCTGCTCTGTAACCTCTATGCTATCATAGTTTTTATATTCACCACATGAGTCCTCACCGACAATTTTTGCAAAATTCTCAAACATATCTGTCTGTGCACTGTTCTGCTTTGCAATATAGTCAAGCTCTTCTTTTGAAAAACTTCCTATCTGTGCCACACCCTGTGATACATAAGACTCATAAAGCTGTTTAATCTGTGCCATGTTGATTTTGCCTTTTAAGAATTCCTTTTGGTCTTCTTCTGACAATGTTGTCTCTTGCTGAGACATCATTTCGCCCATGTCAATTGGCTGGTCCGCAAAAACATTCACGTTGGAGAACAAAAAACACATAGCCAATGAAGCAAGAGAAATCACGAAACGCAATCTTTTCATCATCTTCATATTGTCCTCCTACTGTCTTTTTGTGTATAACATTTCAAATGCGCCAATCACATATTTTCTTACATCAACCGGCTGTATAATATTATCAACATACCCTCTTGATGCAGCTTTCGTAACATCTCCCTGCAGTGCTTCGTATTCTGCTGTCTTTTCAGCAATTACACTGGCATCTTTTTCAATTTCATCTGCATACATAATCTTAACAGCACTCTGCGCATCCATCATACCTACTTTTGCATTAGGAAGTGCAAATACCATATCTGCTCCGATAGACTTACTGTTCATTGTAATATATGCACTGCCAAAAGCATCTCCGATTAAAACATTAACTTTTGGTACTGTAGCATTTGCAAACGCAAATGTTAATTTTGCAGTTTTTGCAGCACCATGCTTTTCCTGACATTTTGATGTAGCAAATCCCTTAACATTTGTCAATGTTAATACAGGTATCGAAAAATCATCACAGAAATATACAAACTCAGCTGCTTTATCACAGCCTTTTGCTGTAAGTTTTGCTTCATATTCTGCGGCTACTGCCATTTCATCATCATATACCTTCGTTCTATTTGCCACAACACCAACAGTTGCTCCATTTAACTTAATAAAAGCAGTGAGCATCTCCGGTGCATAAGCACTCTTTACTTCAACAACGAAACCATCATCAGATATACTATTTAAAGCTAACTTTGTATCCTCTAATCCTGACTCAAATCCTGTTGCTGCTCTATTTAAATCATCTGTGCAGTCAGCTACAACTTCATCTTCATAATTTGAAGGCAAAATTGAAACAAGATTAATGATTCCGCTAATAATTTCTGCTTCTGTACCTACAAAATCTACATTTCCTGCAACTTCACTCTGGAATTTTGCAGATGCTGTATCGCAGACTTCTTTTCTGTTTTCATCAACAGCATTCGGTGAATTCACAAATAAGTTTGCCTTTTCACTCTCCATAAATGTAAAATCAGAAAGTCCTGCCATAACACTTAAAGCACCACCGCAATTTCCGAAAACTGCTGTCACTGTAGGAATTACTCCTGCAGCTTCTGTCTGCTTCATGTAAATCTTACCAAACGCTTCCAAACCATCTACAGATTCCTGTAATCTCAAACCGGTACTATCTACCAATCCAATCACTGGTGCACCCATTTTCAACGCCATATCGTAAATGTTTGCAATTTTCTTTGCATGCATCTCGCCAACAGAACCACCAAGTACTGATGAATCCTGGCTAAATACATAAACTAGTCTTCCATTAACAAGTCCATAACCGGTAATTACACCGTCTGATGGTGTGTCAACAGACTTCATGTTGAAATCAGTAGCTCTGGCTGTAACCAGTGCGCCAATCTCAACAAAACTGTTCTCATCAAGAAGAGTTTCTATTCTCTCTCTTGCTGAAGTTTTAGCTGATGTACTCATAATCAGTCTCCTCCATTATATATTAATAAAGTTTTATATAGCAAAAGCCTTTGGATATGATTTTTCATTTCCATCGGCTTTACTGTGTTTGCAAAAAACAACCACTTTTTCGCCTTATATAGATTAACGCTTTTCCTGTCAAATAGCAAGTAATTTTTCAAAGAAAATGTATGCGAAAAGTTAATTATCTTATGCAGTTTTAATTCTATTTTCAATCCACTCACTGTTAATTGGTTTAAAATCTTCTGTTTCAAAATAAACATGATACCATACAAGAAATACATATACAGTCCAAATGCGTCTGCTGTTGTCCGCTTTTCCTGCCCTGTGTTCTTCCATAAGTTTTACTAAAATATCTGTATGAAAGAACTGTTTTGCTGCATCAGAAGTCAAAGTTTCCATGACTCTGTCATAATATTTATCTTCCTTGAGCCACACTCTGATTGGTACAGGGAAACCTAATTTCTTCTTATTCGCTGTTTTTTCAGGGATATGTCTTTTTGCTGCAATTCGAAAAGCTCTTTTCGTAGCTTCTTCATTACACCTGAAATCTATCGGCAATGTCTTTGCATATTTAAATACTTCCACATCAAGAAATGGTACTCTGGATTCTAAACAATGCGCCATACTCATTTTATCTGCTTTTAATAGAATATCGCCCTGCAGCCAGAAATTCGTATCAATATACTGCATTTTTGCAATATCATTTAAATGTCCCACCTTATCATAAGTAGTAGATACTACTTCTTTGGGACTTAAATGTGTCAATTCTGTTTTCAGAAGTTTTTCTCTGTCTTTTACAGAAAACATATTGGCATTTCCAATAAAGCGCTCCTCAACACTCTTACTTCCACGGATAATAAAGTCACGTCCTTTTACATCCGGCATCACACTTGCAATCTTCGCCAATCCTTTTCTGATAAATTTCGGTATCTTCTGATACCCCTTTAATGACAATGGCTCATGATAAATATTATAACCGCCAAAGAACTCATCTGCTCCCTCTCCTGACAAAACGACTTTAATCTGTTCTGCCGCAAGCTGGTCTACAAAATAAAGCGCAATACAGGAAGGATCTGCCAAAGGTTCATCCATATAATACATCACTGTAGCAATGGAATCAAAGTATTCATCACTGTCAATATTTTTACTGAAATTTTTCTTTCCCAGTTCTTCTACCAATCCTTCAGCATATCGAATTTCATTATATTTGCTCTGTTTGTCCAAGAATCCTACGGTAAATGTTTTCTCACCCGGAAATTCAGAGACTACGTAACTGGAATCCACTCCACTGGATAATAATGAGCCTACCTCTACATCAGCAATCATATGGGCATCTACTGTATTATGAACCACTTCTTCTATCTCTGAAACAGTCTTCTCCAAATCGCCCTCTGTCTTTGGCTCCATCATTGGATCAAAATACCGTTCAATCTCTAATTTTCCATCCCTTAATATCATATAGTGCCCTGCCGGAAGTTTATATACTCCCTTAAAGAAACACTCCGGTAAAACCGAATATTGGAAACTTAAATACTGTTCCAACGCAGCAGTATTTACTTCCTTTTGAAAACCCGGAAACTCCAGAATCGCTTTTATCTCTGACGAAAATACAAAAGATCCATTCACTTGTGAGTAATAAAATGGTTTGATTCCAAAATGATCTCTGGCACCAAACATCGTTTTATTTTTGCTGTCCCATATTACAAAAGCAAACATGCCGCGAAGTTTTGACAACATTTCTGTTCCATATTCTTCATAAGCATGAATCAGACACTCTGTATCAGAATCATTTGCAAAAACATGACCTTTTTCAATTAATTCTTTTCTCACATCCAGATGATTATAAATCTCTCCATTAAAAACGATAGCGATTTCACCTGTTTCATTATACATTGGCTGAGCACCATGGCTTAAATCAATAATGCTGAGTCTTCTATGTCCAATAGCCGCCTGAGCATCCACATACATTCCTTCATCATCCGGACCTCTGTGGGCTATTTTATCCATCATTTTCTTTAATACTGCTTTACTGTCCTTTACTTCACCTATAAAGCCACAAATTCCACACATAACAACTTCTCTCTTTCATTCGTTATAGCACTGCTCGCACTTCATCTTCACTGATTATCTCCTGAATTAAAACACGCTCATCCATCGGATGTTTTACACCTTTTATTTCCTGATAATCTTCATGTCCTTTTCCTGCCAGAACAATGACATCCCCATCCTGCGCATGGAGAATAGCATATCTGATAGCATCCTTTCTGTCAGGAACTGTTACGTACTCGCCATCTGATCTTTTTATACCGGTTAAAATGTCATTAATGATTTCCATAGGTTCCTCGAATCTTGGATTATCCGATGTGACAATTGTAAAATCTGCAAGTCTGGAAGATACTTCTCCCATCTCAAATCTTCTGTCTCTGGAACGGTTTCCTCCACAGCCAAACACTGTGACCAGACGCTTCGGCTGATATTCTTTTAAGCTCGTCAGCAGACTTTCCAGACTCATGGCATTATGCGCATAATCAATCATCAATGTAAATCTATGAGAAATAGGAATAATCTCCACTCTCCCCTTTACTCTGACATCTATCAATGCCTGCTTAATTCTTTCTATATCTTTTGTAAAATGACTGCATATTGCAATCGCACATAAAGAATTATATACACTAAAGTTGCCCGGAACATGAATTTCTACAGGGAAATTCATCTTTCCGGCTAACTGATAAGATACACACAAACATCCCGGTTTTGTAAACAAATTAATATCTGATGCTTTAAAATCATAATCACCTTTCACACCATAGGTTTCTATATCACAGGTATGTCCCTCTAAAATCTCATCGATATGATCTGCATCCATATTAATTATTCCATGTTTGCACTGTTTTAATAACATACTCTTACATCTAAGATAGTCATTAAAGTCTTTATGCTCATTTGGTCCGATATGATCCGGCTCGATGTTCGTGAAAATCCCATAATCAAATGTAAATCCTGCCACTCTGTGAAGCATTAACCCTTGAGATGACACTTCCATAACAACACAATCACATCCCTGTTCCACCATTTTTGCAAAAGTTTCCTGGACAACAAACGATTCTGGTGTCGTATTCTTCGCCGGTATTACTTCATCCCCGATAATTGTTTCTATTGTACCAATCAGTCCTGTCTTAATTCCAACGCTTTCTAAAACCTGACGTACCATATATGTAGTTGTTGTTTTTCCTTTTGTTCCAGTAATTCCGATTGTTGTAAGTTTCTCTGCAGGATATCCGAAATATGCAGCTGACATACATGCCAAAGCATATCTTGTATCTTCTACCCGGATGACTGTCACGCCATCCGGCGCTTCCACATCTTCCATTACCACAACTGCAGCTGCACCTTTTCCCGCCACATCATTTATAAACTTATGCCCATCAAAGCCTGCACCTTTAATACAAACAAATACATCACCCATCCCGACTTTTCTGGAATCATTCACAAGATGATTAATATGAATGCAATCATTTCCTGATAGCACCGTATACTCTAATTTTTCTAATAAATCCTTTAAAATCATACTTTCACACTTTCCATTTAAAACAATCCTGTGACTTATTCAATATCTATATTTCCAACAAAAGATACCCTTGCCGGCCCCGTCATATATACGGTATTTTCTTCCATGTTGTATTCAATAAACAAATCTCCGCCTAATAATTTTACAGTCACTTTATTTTCTATAAGATTATTCAGTACACATGCTACAACACTTGCACAGGCGCCTGTTCCACAAGCTAATGTTTCTCCGGAGCCTCTCTCCCACACACGCATTTTAATTGTATTTCTATCTACAATCTGAATAAACTCTGTATTAATTCTGTCCGGAAAAATCTCATTTTTTTCAAACTTTGGTCCGATACTCTCGATATCCAGACTGTCAGTATCATCAATAAAAGTAATTGCATGAGGATTTCCCATAGACACGCATGTGATTTTATACTCTTTATTATCTATCATGATTGGTTCATCAATCACCTGTTCTTTTTCTGAGATAACAGGGACATCTTTCGCTTTTAAAATAGGACTTCCCATATCTACACGGACAGTTTTCACCTTACCATCTTCCACATTTAAAACCAATGTCTTAATTCCTGACAAAGTCTCTACTGTGATTGTCGTTTTATCTGTCATTTTATTATCATATACATATTTTGCAACACATCGGATTCCGTTACCACACATCTTTCCTTCTGAACCATCCGCATTGTACATATTCATACGAAAATCTGCTTTATCTGATGGATTTACCATAATCAGTCCGTCAGAACCAATCCCAAAGTTTCTATTGCTTACAAATTCTGATACTTTATTTGGATTTTTAATTTTGTAAGTAAATCCATTTACATATACATAGTCGTTTCCACAACCTTCCATCTTTGTAAATTCCATTTCTGCCTCCTTAACAATGGTTATATCTTGTTAATAAAGTTTTATACCACACTATATTTTGTGGTTCATTTTTGATATCAATATACCACATTTAAATATATAAATAAAGGTAATTATTGTAATATAAACCAGTTAAGAACTTTCTGAAAACAATACTTAAAATTATATTCTGATACTGCCTCTTTTGCCACAATATTCCTTGTCTGAACTTTATTATCTTCAATAAAAATATCAACCGTCCCTATCTTATCATTTTCTTTTATAGGATATTTATAACTGATATTTGTCTTAAAATTATATTTTTCATTAGGATTTATTAAATATTTACTGCTTCCAAGTATTGATGCCTTTATTTTTTTCTTTGTCCCGCGCTCTAAATTTACATCAATTTCTTTATTTTTTTTCAATAAACTTTTGTTATTGTAATGTTCTTTTCCATAATTCATTAAACACATCGTATCCTTCCACTTATATGATTTGTTTGGGGGCCATCCACATGCTAAAACACTACTGACAAAAACTCTCCCCTTACTCTTCACTGCACCGACAAAACAATATCCCGCTTTTCCTGTAAATCCTGTTTTTATTCCAATCGCACTGTTGTCCATTGTAAGAAAAGCATCCCTGTTTGTCACATTAAAATTTCTTTTATTATCTACATCGGATAAATGATATGATTTTGTATTTGTGATTTCCAAAAAAATCTTATTTTTTATTGCATAAGCACCAATAAGCGCCATATCATAAGCTGTCGAATAATGTTTATCCGCATCTAATCCATTTGGTGTGACAAAGTTTGTATGAAAAGCCCCAATGCTTCTTGCCTTTTCATTCATTAACTTTGCAAATGCCTCTACACTGCCTGCCACTCCTTCTGCTACCGCAACCGATACATCATTAAAGGATTCCAGCATCATGGCATGCAACAAATCTTTCATATAATATTTTTCACCTTTTTTTATATTCATATGTACTTTAGGCATACCGGCTGCCCTTGAAGAAACTTCTACAACCGCATCCAGTTTACTGTTTTCAAGCGCCACAATGCATGTCATTATCTTCGTAGTACTCGCCATTGCCATTTTCTGTTCATAATTTTTACCATATAGTACTCTCCCTGTTTTCCCGTCAATAATAACTGCTGACTTTGAAATCAAATCGCTGTCCTTGATTTCTTTGGTCTCTTCTCCTGAAACATTTATATGTCCTGCGCAAATCAGTACTACACAAAGAATATGTAAAACGTATTTTTTCATAACAACTCCCAGAAATTAATCTATAAAATATATGAATTTGATTTTCATAAAATACTAAATACTTATATAATCAAAAAAGAAGAGCTGATAAAACTCTTCTTTTTATAGGAATATTATTAATCATTAGATTTTAATGTCACTTCATCTTCCGCCTGATGTTTAAACTCTTCTATCATATCAGGTGTAATTACCGGAAGATTATCAGAAGATTCCACGCCAAACCGTCTGAGAAATTCTTCTGTAGTTCCAAACAACAAAGGTCTTCCCGGCGTATCCATACGGCCAACCTCTTCTACCAACATATACTCTACTAATTTATTTACTGCGAAATCTGATTTCACCCCCCGAATCCGCTCAATTTCCGATTTAGTAATTGGCTGCTTATATGCAATAATAGAAAGCGTCTCCATTAGAACCTCGGTCAATACCTGACGCTTCGGCTGCTTTGCAATCTTAATCAACGTTTCATACATTTCCGGCTTAGAACACATCTGGTATGCACCTTCAAGTTCAATAATCTTAATACCACGGTCATTACTATCTAACTCACTCTGCATTTCTTTTACAATTTTCTTTACCTGACCGGGTTTTATTTCTAATGCATTCGCTATCTTACCAATTTCAACAGATTCTCCCATTGTAAAAAGAATTGCCTCTATTTGTGCCTTATAATTATTCTCCATCTTTTCCTCTATTCTATTGAGTCTATATATATATCACCAAACGTTTTTTCCTGGTGCACCTCAATCTCTCCTACTTTTATCAACTCTAACACTGCAAGAAATGATACAATGACTTCTACCTTACTTTTTGCTTCTTCCAACAACTGTTTAAAACTGCATTTCTTTCGTTTTCTTATTGTAGTTGAAACATAACTAATCTTATCCGGCAGACTGACTTCTTCCATTTCTATTTTGCCAAATTTACTTCTTACCGGATCTATTTTATCTACCTGACGCTTCAGCACCATCTGAAAAATCTCATTTAATTTTGCCAAATCAACATCCGATAACAGATTATCTAAATCGACCGGCTGTTCATACACACGGACTTCTTCCGGCACTGTAGGTTCTTTATACATTGACTTTCCTGCATATACCTGCATATCCCGGAGTTCTGTTGCTGCGTATTTGTACATTTTGTATTCAATCAGTTTCTCAACGAGTTCAGCTCTAGGATCAATCTCTTCGCCATTTTCATCAATTTCCTTTGGCAGCAGCATTTTACTTTTTATATCAATTAAAGTAGCAGCCATAACCAAAAATTCGCTGGCAAGGTCCAAATCATCTTTTGGCATTTTACTTACATAATCTAAATACTGTTCTGTAATTTCCACGATAGGAATATCGTAAATGTCCAGTTTATTTTTTTCAATCAAATACAGCAGCAAATCCAAAGGACCCTCAAATGCCTGCAATTTTACTTCTAATTCCATAATCACTCCATTTCTTTACTACAACAATTAATTCTACATAAAAACTACTTTTTTTTCAATATATTTAACATATTTATCTACATGACCATATGAATAAAAGAATAATCTTATTTCAAACAAAATAGAGGATATTATTCTGAGTTAATTTTTCAGAATAATATCCTCTATTATTATAATTTTATAAACAATCTGATTATTATGAAATAATCCTTATAATTGTTCATTACCATCTCAAATCAATAACTAAAGCATCTGCCTTATTGTACTGTAATAATGTACTCTGATCATTTACATCATCATAGCAGAATCCGTAAGCTAATCCTACAACAGAATGTCTGTGGAAGAATCCTGCATAGAAGTTATTGATACTATTCTTATAGTATTCACTTACTTTATAGTATTTGTCAGGTTCAGTAGCAACACCTCTGTTAAAAGCTGCACACAACTGTGCTTCAATAGCCTTTTCTACACCATTTCCTCTGTCAAATGCTCCTTTTCCTTCTAAAACATCCTGAGTTGTTGGTTTGTCTACTTTATATACAGTTGAATCACCGGTTCTTGTAAAGTGCATTTCATTTCCTACAACTTTTCCGGTAAAGTTTCCTGCCTCTGTACTGAAACTTAAAGTCTCACTAGCATATTTTGTCCAGAATTCATTAATGTAATTATCAAAATAATTACCATATTGCTGTCCTGCATTAAATGATGCTTTACATGGTGCGATAATTCTATCATCTTTTACAAGAGTTTTAAACGGTGTAGGTGCTTCGTTTCTGAACGCATTAAATATTTCATCTCTGGTTCCAATATCACCTACTACTTTATCATATCCACCATATGTTGCATTTCCTACCAGACGGGTAATCATTGGGAAACAGAAATAATCTACACGAGTAGTATTTCCCCAATAATTCTTTCCTTCAATTGTAAACTCTGCAAATTCAAATAAAGTATTCGCATTTACATCTCCAGGATTGTTCATATCCGGTCCTGCATATCCATTTGTACCTACAAATCTCAAATAAACAGGTTTTCCATAACTAAGATACATTCTTCCCGAACGAATAGTTGGTGCATATACATAATCAGCTTCTGCTAATGTATGGTAGATATTTGCATACTTACCACCACCTACAGATACAGTATTCATGCTTTCTGAAGCTGGTACCATATTACCATCTTTATCTAAATAACAAAGCTGGTCATTTGAATTATTTCCTACGATACACCAATAAATCTCATTATCGCTGTATTTACCATTCGTCTTATTATTCAATTCAATTGCAATTCTGTCCTCTTTTAACGTAACATTGCTCTTAAGCTGTGGCTTTAATTCTTCCGGACATGTCTCAGGCTCTGTTTCTTTCTCACCCACTCCGGTAATATTAATTGTCATTTCTAATTTTTCTGACTCTTTTTTACCTACTACTGTAGTAACTGCTACTGTATGTGTTCCTTCAAAATAAACAGGAAGCATATAACTTCCACAAGCTACGCCTGTACGTCTTCTTTCTCCATCAACATATACATTATAGCAATCTATATCTCCACGTCCCCAAACAACTTTAACATAACCTGTAGCACCCTGCTCTACCTTCATTCCAAATGGTTTTGCAATACTGCTGTCTGTTGTAAAATCAATACCAGGCTGTGTCTGCTGTGGTCTTGTTGTTTGTGGCTGTGTTGGCTGCGGATTTGTCGGCTGTGGATTTGTCGGCTGTGGTGCAGTCGGCTGTGGATTTGTTGGCTGTGGTGCAGTCGGCTGTGGCTGCTCTCCCGTTGATTTTGAAGCATTTTTAATCTTAACAAATCCTGTTCCCATAGCGTGTTTAATTGTTACTTCATTAATTTCTTTTGTCAATGCTGACAGATATACGATTACACCTGCTCCTTCAATTTTTGCAACATTATCTGATACACCATTTACTGTTACTTCGCTAATTCCTGAAGGCACATTCATGTAAATACCTTTTTCTGCTGCCCACCCCGGCTGCTGAATGTTTACAATTTCATTTAATTCCATTGTAGATTTATCATAGAAATATGTATTTGGTGTATCACCGCCAAGCTCAATCCATTCTGCTGTTGTTCCTGATGGCTGTGTTGGCTGTGGAGCTGTCTGCTGTGGCTGTGTTGTCTGCTGTTGTGGTTGTGTTGTCTGCTGCTGTGCGGCTGTTGTCTGTGCCGGATGTTCTCCAGATGACTTTGTACTATCTTTTATAACAACAGTATCTGTTCCTAAACCATGAGTAATCTCAACTGTATTCAACTCTTGTGTAAACGCTGACAGATACACAACAACACCTGCTCCTTCAGCAACATAACCTGACGACTTACCATTGATAGTTACAGATGATATGCCTGCTTTAACAGTCATATAGATACCTGTTTCTTCTGCAAATCCAGGTTTCTGAATAGAAACAACACTTACTGCTGTATCATCATCATAAAAATATGTATCTGCCGGATCTCCCGGAATTGCTTCCCATACAGTTCCCTGACTAGGATCTCTTTCCTTTAAGTCAACTTTAAGTTCTACACCTTTACTCTCTTTTCCGTTCAAATAACCTTTGATTGTAATAGTATGTTCTCCGGCCGTAGCAAATGTATGTGTAATTACACCGGCTGCAACTCCCTGTTCTCCAAGAACACCATCATAATATACGTTAAATTTCTGTCCGCTGCTTTCTATTTCAGCATCACTTCCCCATGTAAAAGAAACTTCTAAGCCCTTTTTTGTCAAAACGTTATGGCCAAAAACTTCTTTTGGAGCCGGCTTACCATCATCAGTAACCTGAGGCTGTGTCGGTTGTGGAGTTGTAACCTGTGGATTCGTCGGTTGTGGATCTGTTGGCTGTGGATCTGTAACCTGTGGCTGTGTCGGCTGCGGCGTTGTAACCTGTGGCTGTGTCGGCTGCGGCGTTGTAACCTGTGGCTGTGTCGGCTGCGGCGTTGTAACCTGTGGTTGTGTCGGCTGCGGCACATTTGGTTTTGTTGTTACAACTGGTTTTGTTACAACCGGTTTGGTCGTTACAGTTGGTTTTGTCACAACAGGCTTTGTTGTTACAGGAACCTTCTTCTTTTTAACAACAACTTTACATTTTAATTTTTTCTTTCCAACCTTTGCAATAATTGTAGCTCTGCCCGGCTTTTTAGCTTTTACCCTGCCTTTTTTTGTAACAGTTGCTACTTTTTTGTTAGTTGATTTCCATTTTACTTTCTTTTTAACCGTTTTGTTCTTAACTTTCAGCTTAACTTTTTTACCTACATATAATGTAACTTTCTTTTTGTTAAGCTTCATTTTTCCTTTTGCCTGTACGTTTGTCTGTACTGATGGCATCATTGTAATCATTAATGCCAATGTTAATAAAACTACAAGCATTTTTTTTATTTGTTTCATTATCTTCCTCCTCTAAAAATGTGTGTGTTATTTTCTTTTGACCAAAACACAATATTCTTATAGATGATACCATATTTTACATTCAAAAACAGTACACAAATTTTATATATACTCTTCTTTTTTTAGTTATGCTATCTGCAAAAACATTCGAAACATTTTTCCTAACGTATAAAGGTAATTTGCTTCTTTTACATTTTCGGCAGATTCTAAAAAACTCTCTCCAACTACCCGGTTATCCAAAGTATAAGCTATTTTCCCCACTACATCACCCTGCTTTATAGGTGCACTGATACTCTTTTTCATGGTAATTTCTTTTTTAATTTTATCCAAATCACTTCCTTTTGTATCTACATAAGAAAATCCTCTAAATCTGATTTTAATCTTATCCTTTATACCACCGTTAATTGCAATGTTCTTATTGTAATTTGTTTCATCTTTATAAACTTTACAATTAGAAAATCCATATTTTATCAACTCTTCTGCTAACGAAAATCTGGCTTTATAATCCGGCGCCGCCATAATTACTGCAATTAATTCAACACCATCTTTTTCTGCAACTGTGGATACACAATACTTTGCTTTGGATGTACTTCCTGTTTTTAATCCTTTTACATACTGATTTGTTTTTAATAATTTATTTGTGTTTGACAACATAAACTCACTTTCCCCTTTTGCGGTTTTATGAGTAAATGGTTCCATCCATATTGTAGAGTACTTAAATATTTCAGGATACTTTGTAATTAACTCTCTCGACATAATCGCTACATCTTTTGCTGTTGTATAATGATTATCAGAATCGGTCAATCCACAACAGTCTTCAAAATTTGTATTTGTCATTCCTAACCCTTTTGCCCGTTCATTCATTCTTTTTACAAATTCTTCTTCTGAACCGGCTATATGCTCTGCCATAGTAACAGAAGCATCATTTCCTGATGCTATTATAATACACTTAATTAAAGTCTCTACACTCTGCTGTTCGCCTTCCTCTAAAAATACCTGAGAACCTCCCATACTTTTTGCATGGGCACTTGTTGTTGCCATATCTGTTAATTTTATTTTTCCATTATGTATTGCATCAAAAATCAAAATCATTGTCATAATTTTTGTTATGCTGGCCGGACTTAATTTTTCATTTTCATTGTCTGCTTTAATAATAGTTCCCGAAGATGCTTCCATTAATAATGATGATTTTGCTTTCCCTGTCTTTTTCGCCTGTTCTGCATTTCCGGTTTCTTCTTCTGCATAAACGTTAATGCTAAATATCATTGATAAACTAATAATCAACGCAACTATTTTTTTCATAATAAAACTCCATTACACCTTTATATATTGTAATGGAGTTTAAAATTTTATATGCTATTTTTTATTATTTCTTTTTATTTTTTGTTTGTGGCTGCAACTCATCATCATTAAATACAAATGATTTCGTTTGTGTTAATACATGATCGTCTGAGTTTTGCTGGTATACAGATATCTCATCACCTGCTTTTAATTCCGGATATACAATCATCAATGTATTTGGATCAATATATTCCGTTGTCTGCTTTTCATCATTGATATATACCTTGCTGTATGACGTAAAATTATTTCCATATAAATATACTGTTCCTTCCTGATCATACAATGGAGTAACTGAACTCAACTTCACTTCATGCAACCCAAGTTTAATATCGGTTGCCTTATATGGATTTTCTCCATTAGTAGCATATTTGTCTCCATACAATAAATCATACGACAGATTTTTCAGACCTTCATCATATGTTTCCTGATCTTCTCCTTTATGCTGCTGTGTATACTTATTGATATCACCGGCATCCATATTTAAGCCGCCAAGTATTTTTGACTGTAACTGATATGCCTCTAAATCTTCGCTTGTATAATAATCATTATCAAAATTAGACCATATTACATATTCCGTCTGATACACATCACCATTATCCAAATCTTCTCCACTTAAACCAAAGCTTGGCAGATGATCCCCATACATCACTAAAATTGTCTCTTCACCCAGATGTTTTAAAGCTTTTGTCAGTTTTCCGATAAACTGGTCCATTTCATATGTCTGCATAGCATAATACTGGTACTTATGCTTTGTATCTTTATCTTCTACACCTCTTATTTTAATTGGATAATCATAGTTTCCATCTGTAGGATAACTCCCATGCCCCTGAACGGAAATAGCATAAATAAAATCCTGATTCTTTGTAGATTTCAAAGCTTCTAAAATATATTCTGTCAGATAATAGTCCTTTGCCCAGCCCATTGGTGTAAAATTTTCAATATGCATATTTTCAATTGTGGTAAATGTATCATATCCTAAATTGGAAAAAACAACATTACGTCCATAAAATGTAGCTGTATTATTATGAATTGCATGACAGTTATACCCATATTCTTTTAAATTAAAGCATACACTTTCACAGGTTGTATCGACCAGTTTTGTCTTAAACGGATACTCACCCGGTCCAAAATAATCCAGATTGATTCCAGTCATTACTTCAAATTCAGTATTAACAGTACCTGCACCAACAATCGGAACATTAAAATAACCACTTGGATATTTTTTCATTAATCTTTCAAAATTGGGCACTGGATTTTTAGAAAATTTCACTCCATTTAAATGGGTCATATCAAAAAAAGACTCTAGCTGTAAGAAAATAATATTTGGTTTCTTTTTTGCCTTACTTATTTTTTCCTTTTCTTTTTTGTCGACAATTTTCTCAACGGTTTCTCCTGAATAATTGTTTGGCTTCGCAATGCCTGTATTAATCAGACTATTTGTAAAACAATAAACAAAACCATAATCATAATAGGAAACACGAAGCTCACCAAATTTCATAGACATCAGTTCTGAACCGACACCTAAATTGATTGAGCCAAAACCTATTGTCCAGATAATAATAATGGCAATAATATTTCGGGGATATTTTATCTTATGCTGCACCTTTGGTGCTTTAAAAAACAATAATACCAATAGAGCAATTGCCAATGTCACACCAACAGAAACCATAACTATCTGTGCAATAGAGAAATATTTTGTAACAATACCAAATGCACTGTCAACCAACATTAAATCTGTTGCCGTAAAGGGTGTAACTCTGTTAGATAACAAAATCGAATTTGTCACCCCCGATAACAGCCATATAAAAGAAATCATACTAAGTCCCCAGAATCTCCTCCGCATTAAAAATGTAATTGACAATGTCATCAATATAATAATGGAATTACACAAAAAGACATACGGCGAGGCAATCAAAAAATAAATTCCTTTTATAAAAGAACCTCTTGCGAGCATTTCAATTACTAAATTTAATAAAATGGCTGTTGTCACATACATATATATACAATGCTTATTATATGTTTTTTTAGAGAACTCCCGAATAACCTGATATTTTGATTTTATTTTGTTTATTATATTGTTTAAAACCGGCTTTAATTTCTGAATCATATCTTTTATTTTATCTGTCATCTCCGCCTCCTTATGAGCCAAAAGTCAATTACATATATTTTGAATCACGTCTATACTCTTTCACAATCATACAACAAATTGATATTTTTTCAAGTATTGGATATATTATCCATTCTTTGTTATTTATTATCTTTCATTAATATACCGTTATTTTATGAAAATAATATGAACAATTTAACATTTTCACACTTTAAACTGTTGAATTATCCTTTTTTTGTGCTATACTTTATTTTAGCTTAAAAATCATATGTTTTTATAAGTAAAGGAGACTAACATTATGGGAAGTACATTTTTTAGAAAATTACCTACACCTTTGGAAATCAAAACAATGTATCCGATTCCGGAGGCTGTTGCAGAAAAGAAGAAAGAAAACGATGCCGCAATCAGAGCCATCTTTACTGGAAAAAGTGATAAATTTGCCGTTATTATCGGACCATGTTCTGCTGATAACCAGGAGGCTGTAGAAGACTATGTACAAAGATTGACAAAAGTTCAGGAACAGGTAAAGGATAAGTTATTTATTATTCCTAGGGTATATACAAACAAACCCCGTACAACGGGAAAAGGATATAAAGGCATGTTACATCAGCCTGACCCGGAAAAAAAACCGGATTTATTACAGGGACTGATTACAATCCGTCAGTTATTTACAAAATTAATGGAAGATACCGGTTTGCCAATTGCAGACGAGATGCTTTATCCTGAAAATGCCAGATATTTCTCTGACTGCCTGTCATATGTAGCAATCGGTGCCCGTTCTGTAGAAAACCAACAGCATCGTTTAACATCCAGTGGACTGGATATTCCTGTTGGTATGAAAAATCCTACCAGCGGTGATTTATCAATTATGCTTAATTCCATTGAAGCAGCGCAGGCATCACACTCTTTTCTTTACAGAGGCTGGGACGTTCAGACGGATGGAAATGACTTAGCTCATGCTATTCTTCGTGGTGCAGTTAACCAATACGGCTCATGTATTCCAAACTATCACTATGAAGATATGGTAAATCTTTACGATATGTATATGAAAAAAGAATTTGAAAATCCTGCATTAGTAATTGATTGCAACCATTCTAATTCAAATAAAAAATATATGGAACAGATTCGTATCGCAAAAGAAATTATGCATAACCGTAAACACTCAACAGACCTGAAAGGCTTTGTAAAGGGGCTGATGATTGAAAGCTATATCGAAGGCGGAAATCAGCCTGTAGATGGACACTGTTATGGCAAATCAATTACAGATCCATGTCTTGGATGGGATGATACTGAAAAGTTACTCTTTACAATTGCTGAAGAAGTTTAATCTTCCACCGACTTCAAAAGAGAACTAACTAAAAAACAAAAATCCGGCAGTTTTTATTATTAACTGTCGGATTTTTTATGCTTTCGGGTGTGCTTTTTCGTAAGCTTCCCTGATACGTTTATTTCCAGGTGTCATATAAATCTGTGTTGTAGAAATATCAGAATGTCCTAACATTTCCTGTACTGCCTTTAAGTCAGCTCCATTTTCAACCAAATGTGTTGCAAATGAATGTCTCAGTGTATGTGGAGTCAATTCTGATTTTATTCCTGCCTTTTTACCATATGACTTAATCAGTTTCCAAAAACCCTGTCTGCTCATCTCTCCACCGGAGCAATTTGGATATAGAACATTACTTGTCTGATTTTTCCCTAATAAATGCTCTCGTCCATCTTTCAAATATGCAACCAAAGCTTTTTTAGCTTCTGAACCAAATGGTATAATTCTATCTTTTTTTCTATCATGACAGACAATATACTCCAATTTTATGTTAACATCATCTGTTTTCAAAGTAATCAGTTCTGTAACCCTCATTCCCGTAGCATACAGTAACTCCAGCATAGACTTGTCCCTCAACTCTTTTGGAGTGTTTCTACATGGCTGCTTCAACAATGCGTCAATCTCTTTTACAGTTAAGGATTCTGGTGTTTTCTTTACTATTTTCGGCGACTTTAAAGTTTGTGCCGGATTCGTTTCAATAACATTTTTTTCACAAAAATAACCAAAGAAAGCCTTCATGGATGCTATCCCACGAGATATTGTTGTCGGTGCTCTTCCTATTTCGTTCAAATAAGAAATATACTCTTCCAAACTTTCTTTCTTTATAGATGTTATGTCTACTTTAGAATTTTTACTGTTTAAATAATCATAAAGTTTATTTAAGTCTCTTTTGTAAGAAATTTCCGTATTGCTTGAAGTATTCTTTTCTTTATGTAATTGTAAAATGAATTCTTCAATTAATTTTTGCATTTTTTCCTCGCTAAACTCTTTAACAAGAGTGATAAATCCTATTATATAAGTGTTTCCTCAGAAAATCAAACACATTTTTTACACATTTTTCTCTAAAAAAACAGGGTTACATAAAAATATACCACATATACCATTTTTCTTTTTTATAAGGCACAATATCTAGTTATTTTCTTTTACAAAAAATTTATTAAAATATTTTCTATAACTGCACCCAAAAGTAATATAATAACAGCAATAATTTTATTTAAAACTACTTTATCATTTTTCATAAAGAAAAAAACTGCCGTCAATTTAAAAACCGGTTCTATAACACTACTGATACATAACATATTATGCATTCGGATTAATATTACAATACTTCCTGCAAGTTTAAAAGATTCAATTCCCAATAAAACTGTATATATTTTTTCTTTGATTCTAAAAAATGATGCTGCTAATATTAAAACATAAAACTTCAAAAACTCCATTAATAAATAAAAATAAGAATCAATGAAATCTATATTTTTTACATTATGTACATAAGAAAAAGTAAAATCTATGGCTGCCATATTATAAACAATCGTTCCCAAAACGATTCCAATAATAATTCCATAGATTTTATAGTTTGTCCACAATACTTTAATATTCATAATTTCCTCATAATACTGTTTTTATATTATATTATTCCAAACAGTATTTATGATAATAAGTTAAAATAGCCGACGTTGTTTTCGAGTCATTAATTTCATTGTTCATTATCATTTTAATCAACTCTTCTACTGAAAAAAGCTCTAATTCTATATCCTCATCAGGATCAAAGTGCTGTTTTCCCTTTTTCAATTCAAACGCCACGTATACGTCAATTTTTTCTCCTGAATATGCAATTGCAGGAACGATTGTCTGCAAAAATTCTAATTTGTCAGATTTGTAACCGGTTTCTTCTTCCAATTCCCTCGCTGCACATCGTTCCGAAGGCTCATCTACACTATCCTTTCCTCCTGCAGGAATTTCTAAAGCAAATCTGTCAATTGCATTTCTCCATTGACGCACCATCAGAATTCTTCCATCATTCATTACCGGAATAACTGCCGCTGCTCCTTTATGTTGTAAATAGTCCCATTTTACCTTGTTTCCTTTCGGGGTAATAATTTCATCCTTACAAAACTCTAAAACGGCTCCTTTATATACTATTTCCCTGTCAATTCTATTAAATTTTTCCATAAATTCTCCCTAAATTACATTTTTATATCAATTGAATCTTACAAAAAAATTTTATGAACGAATTCCTTTGCACTTGTCAAAACATGCTTTTGTTGCTGAAAAAACAGATTTACGGAACCCATTCTCTTCTAACGCTTCCACGCCTGCGATAGTTGTTCCACCGGGTGAACAAACCATATCTTTCAATTCTGCTGGGTGTTTCTTTGTTTCTAACATCAATTTTGCAGAACCTAAAACAGTCTGTGCAACAAACTCATAGGCTTCTTCTCGTTTCATTCCACATTTCACAACACTATCTGCTAAAGCTTCAATAAACATGAATACATATGCCGGCGAACTGCCACTGGCACATACTACACTATCAATCAATTTTTCATCAACGACTCTCATCTTTCCTATAGCTGAAAATATTTTCTCTACAGTATGCTTTTCCTCCTCAGAAAAAATATCCTCGTTATAACTTACACCTGTCATTCCCTCTGTAACTAAAGCCGGTGTATTCGGCATGGTTCTTACAATTCTCTTCGTTCCACACATTTCTTCCAGCTGTTTTATAGTCACACCAGGTGCCAATGATATAATCACATGTTCCTGTCTGATTGATTCTCTTATTTCCGGCAGCACTTTATCAAACATTTGAGGTTTCACTGCCAAAATAATATATTTTGTTTCTGCCAGAACTTCTTTATTTGACATTGTATATCTGACATCTTCTTCCTCAGATATCTTTTTCATTTTTTCTATTGTATTACTATGAAATAGAATATCTTCTTTTTGAAAAGAACCTTTTACTCCTTTCATAATTGCATATCCCATATTTCCCATTCCGATAAATCCTATTAAAGCCATAATATTCCTCCAATCTTTTAAAGTATAACATATTCATCGAATATAGCAATAAGTAATACATAGTAATGCTTTCTACATTCATATAATCATGACCACCCGTCAAACGGGTGGTTTGCTCGCCCCTATAAGGGGCAGTTAC
>CAQBGY010000015.1 GCA_948759685.1 uncultured Eubacterium sp. | reverse complement strand
AACTGCCGAAAGGCTATACGCTATAATGACCGCTTTTGCAAAAGTTGGTCTTGATTCTCTGATTGATGAAGTTACTGGCTATCAGTACGACAGGGAACATGATGAATTGCAGCGGCTTTTATCGGCTTATATCAGCGAGGAACTTATGCCGTGGGCAAAACGGTTTCCGGATGAATTTTACAAGCAAATGTTCCGTCTGAAAGGCTGGACATACAATGGGAACAGCCGACCGCAGTATGTAGGGAAACTGACAAACCAATACATATATGAGCAACTGCCGGACGGAGTTCTGGAAGAGTTGAAAAGCAAGACCCCGAAGAACAGGAGATTGCACCAATCTTTGACAGATGAGATAGGAGTTCCGCATCTTGACAAACAGCTCCAAAAGGTGATTGCTCTTATGAGGGCGTCTGACACATGGGAAGAATTTGAAAACCTATTCGACAAGGCAACAAATAGGAAAGACTGATATTTACGATTCCCAATCCTTCTGTTTTTGAAAGGAAGGAAAAATGGATAGATTGAAAATAACAATGATAAACGCCCAGAAGACCCTTGACTTGGAAGGGGGTCTTCATAATGCTTAGAGTAGAAGCGCCGAAAGACAAAAAGAAACTGGAACAGCAGATTGCTGCCCTCCAGTATCAGATTTCCATTGATGCGAACGAGACGGACAAGAAGATTCATGAGGAAGCCCTACGGGTTCTGGAAGGAAAGTGGGGTGGACAAAATGAGTAAAAATATGAAGTATTCGGAAGTAAGACAGATTGTATACAATCGTTACCACGGAAAATGCGCCATATGTGGGCAGAGGATTAAACTTAGTGAAATGTGTATAAATCTGATTGTGCCAAAGTCAAAAGGCGGCTACAAGGAATTTTCCAATATGCAGGCGGTATGTGAAACTTGCGGGAAGATGAAGCATAACATGACACAGGAGGAATTTTTTAGGAAAGTTTTTGGATTAGCCATAAGAAATGCCATGAAATATTTTAAGTGGCTTCCGTTTTTAAATAGGAAGGAATGCAAAAAACCTGAAATTGAAAGAATGTTAAAAGAATACCGGGAGCGCACGGAAAGCGTGAAATTCTGCATGGGGTGGGATGATTATTTCAACCTGATTGAAATTTCGGAAAAAACCAATCCGAACAATGCGGTAGATTTGGCGTTCCGGCTAGGGCATATACAGGGAGAGGAAGATTTGAAAAACTACCTTCTTTCACATTTTGCAGCGGAGGTGGAGTGATGGAACAATGCATGGAGAACTTAAGGCATCAGCTTCTTCGTTATATGGGAAGGACAGGGTGCAGCATGAAACGCATGTCACAAGAGTGCGGGATTTCCATTCGGGAATTAAATTACATATTGGACGGGAAAAAGAAGGATATCAGGCTCTCAACCGTTGTGAGGATATCCGAGGGGATTAGAAAACCACTCCCATGCCTAATAAGTGAGGAGGAATCAAAAAAGTATGAAAATATAATGTTTATCCATAAATTACACGCAGAAATAAGCGGTTATGTGGATAAGGCGGGAATATGAGATTGGAAGGAAGAAAAGAATAGAAGCAATGAGAGATTCGATTTAGGGAATAGGGAAATTAAATAAAGCAAGTATTGCAAAGAGCATCTATCAGAAATGGTAGGTGCTCTTTTTATGCCCATTTTTAAGGAGGTGGAAGTTTGCTTGAAAAAAAAGAAAGGAAAAGTAAGTATGCAGGGTGGCTTGTTAAAATTGGCGATTACATCATTCCGACAAACAGATTTATTGCGGCAGACAGTTACAAGGCATACGCAAATATGCAAGACATTGACCCATGGACGGATGCAAACGGATATTTGCATAGGAATGCAGTAAGATTAAAGGCTCTTAAGGTTGAATTTGAAACGCCGGCCATGCTTACAGATGAAGATTTTTCAGAATTAATGTGGAACATAGACAGAAACATTACAAATGCAGATGCAAACGAATGTTATATTGAAGCGTTTATTCCAAGATACAACAGATATGAAAGACAAAAAGGATATTTGGTCGATATAGAGCCGCAGATTTATGGAAATTACGAAAGAGATAATTCTGGAAACGGAATTTTACGTTATGACCCAATCAGGATTGCTTTTGTAGGAGGTGTTTACAGTGGTTGATTACAAATACAAGGATCTATACAATAAACCACATATTGATAAGCAGATGAAGATTATTGCGTGCGATTATGTTGGGTATGGTGCGCCAGAAAGCAAATATCCGGCAAAATTAGAATATGAGGGAAAAGTTTATCTGGATGCAGAAACAAATTATTATTACAAGTGCAGAAAATCAGGTATTTCCTATACCTGGGAAAAGGTTGAACATGAATATGAATTACTCGCATTCAAAAACAGCGACATAGACTGGGAAAATTTTGAACTGTCGGAAAGTCTTTGCTCTGAATCAGAACTCCGTTTTGGATGCTGTGAAGCAAGCGTCCTGAAATTCAGGATACATAATACGTTTGTTTCCTTAAAAGACAAATGGGTGACAGCTACAGAAGTTTTGGAAGGACATTCAGATTCTCCATTCCAATTTGGAAGATATAAAGTATTTTCGGATGTACCGACGGCGGATAGGCTATACCGAGATGTGACAGCTTACGATGCCATGTACGACATCATCAATTCCAGTGCGATTAACTGGTATAACACAATCCTTCCCGAAAGAAACAGTAAAGTCACAATGCGCCAGTTCCGTACAAGCTTTGTGAATTATTTTGGGCTGGAACAGGAAGAAATAACCCTTGTAAACGATGACATGATTGTTGAAAAAACAATCCAAGTAGAAGAAGGGGTGGAAATCGAAAACGAAACAGAGCATACAAGCATAATAAGGGAATCTTCGTTAAGCGGGAAAGACGTAATAACTGCAATCTGCGAGATTAACGGATGCTTCGGGCATGTTGGGCGCGATGGGAAATTCCATTATGTCTATTTGAAACAAGACATCATGGGCTTATACCCAAGCAACACATTATTCCCAGACCACGCGCCTTGGTATTTGAAGCAGTCAGAGACAGGGCATTTATACCCGCAAGACCCAAAATCCACAAGTCTGGGCACGGGAAAATATAAAAGCTGCCAATATGAGGATTTTATTTGCAGGAGGATAACAAGGCTGCAAATCAGGCAGGAAGAGAATGACATAGGGAAGATATGGCCGGAAGGGGAGAAAAAGCCAGACGACAACTGCTATATTATTGAGAACAATTTCCTTGTCTATGGAAAATCTTCCGATGACTTGAAGGTGATAGCAAAAAACATATTCAACAAAATAACAGATATTGTGTATCGGCCTTTTTCTGCTGATTGTGTTGGAAATCCCTGTTTGGAGGTTGGAGACCCAGTAAGGCTTCCGACAAGATACGAACTTGTGGAATCCTACATTTTAAGCCGTGTATTAAAAGGTATACAAGGTCTTGGGGATTCGTACAGTGCAAATGGAACGGAAAAATATTCGGAGAAGTTAAATGGAATTCATAACTCCATTATACAATTAAAGTCCAAAGCAAACATACTGAAAAGGACGATAGAGGAGACGAGAAGCGAACTGATAGATTCAGATGCGGGGCTGAATTCTCTGATTTTGCAAACAGCGGGAGAGATCAGGGCAGAAGTAAAAAACACAAAAGAGGGATTGGAATCTTCGATAAGCCAGACGGCAGAAAGCATAACAAGCACAGTTGCAAGAACAGAAAAAATATGGAGCGAGAAAGAAGAAGACGGAACACCAATCAATATAGGAAAATACGGGCTTGGTGCCCCTCCAAGGATAATGACGGCAGAAGAATATACACCAGGGCTTAAATACTTAGACCAGACAAGCGGGAAAGTATATGTTGCGATTAAGCATCACCCAATGGACAGGCCGCAATGGGTGGAGTGGAGAGAATACGCGCAACTTGAGCAGGTTAGCACAACTATAAGGACAGAAATAAAGCAGACAGCAGAAGGAATACGGCAAGAAGTTTCAGATTCAGAAAGAGGGCTTTCGTCAAGGATAGAGCAATCAGTGAAGGCTATAGATATGTCTGTTGTTAATGGATCTACTTCTGCAACCTTGAATCTTTCGGTAACAAAAGAAAATGGAAGCGTAATAACCGGGCAAGCAAAAGAGATAAAATTTTCTGGACTTGTCAGCTTTGAAAACCTTGCAGCAAATGACGGGAAAACAATAATAAATGGAGGAAATATTACAACCGGAAATATAAATTGCGATAGGCTGAACGGAGGGAAAATCAAAGGGCAGACTTTTGAAGGAGGGAAAATAACCGGGGCAAATATAGAGGCAAAATCAGCTTATTACATAAGGGACCCGGATTTTGATGATAGGTATAGAGTTATTTACATTAAGTCTGACAGTACAAGCGATACTGAATTAAGGATTGGGAGGATATCGAAAAATGGGTATGAATCTGGGTATAATTATTTGGCTTTCAAAGAAAGTTCCCAAGACAGAAGTTGCCACATATACAGCGACTTAATGAGGGCTCATTGTGAATTACAGGCAACAAAATTGTATGCAAATCGATATTTGGATTTCACACAAGATTCTGGAGAAATGGGGGTTAGGGTAAATGTTAGCCACGAAGGGCTTGCGCATTACATAATCGGTTACAGGCAAGAAGATAGATTTACATTTGCCGGGGTTCCAGCATCGCAATACAGCGATTCTCCGACATCATTAAGGCTGCGAGGAAATTCCGTAGTTTTGAGTTCTGCTGGAAGCATAACCCCTTCTGATGAACGATTAAAAAATTCATTCAAGCCATTGGATGGATTTGATGAAGTGTATATGGAAATAGATCCGTGCGCATTTAGATACAACAAAGGAACTTCTGGAAGATATCATTTCGGAGTAAAGGCAAAAAACGTTAAAGATGCGTTTGAGAAGCATGGATATACAACGAAGGATTTCGGAGGGTTCGTGCAGATGTATGATAACCCAGAAAATGAGGATTACTGCGGCATAGAAGACCCTATGGGGATTATCTATACAGAGTTTGTCATGTGGAACACACATATGATCCAGAAGCTTTATAAAAAAATAGAAGAACAGCAGGAAGAGATAGATTCGTTAAAAGAATCTGTCTCTTTTTTAATGGGAAGGGTTGAAAATTATGAATAATGCGCATATGGATTTAATTTGGAAAAACTATCCAAGTGAAGAATCTCCAGTAAATGAAGAAAATTTAAACCGCATGGTACGTTCAATCAATTTAACAGATGAAAATGTACATAATTTGGATTCAAACAAAGCAACAAAGGATGAAGTTGCGCCGTTAATAGCAGATGTTCAATTCGATGAATCTACAGGAACATTTATATTTATAAGGAAAGATAGTGTCAGATATGAAGCTAGAATATGGGACACAAAACTTGAACAGCTTGTGGAAAATCTTGATTTCGATGAAGAAGCGCAAGAACTAATCATAATAAGGGCAGACGGGAAAAGAATACGAGTTGATGTTTCTGCGTTTGTGAAACCAAATGAATTTTTAAACAGTGATACGATTCTATTTTCCATTGAAAATGGAGGAAAGGTAAGGGCAATTGTTAAAGAGGGAAGTATCGAGGAAAAGCATCTGCGCCCAGACTATCTTGCGGATATCAGGGTGGAACAGGGGAAGGCACAGCTAAGCGCAGTGAAATCAGAAGAATTCGCAAAACTGTCCGAAAGCTATGCGCATGGAGGAACCGGGGTGAGGGAAGGGGAAGATGCGGATAATGCAATGGAGTATGCCAGACAGGCAAAGGAGAGCGCGGACAGGGCAAATAATATAGTTTCTGGCGGACTTGTAACCGGAGTAAAAGGGTATAATGAAGACCTGTACAGAACCGGGGATGTAAGCCTAGGAATGCACGATATATTGCCCCGGAATTCTGTAAATTTATCAGATGTCCCAGTGGACAATTCCTGGCATGACATAGAGATTGAGGGTATTTTGGAAGGGATAAATATAGTTAAGGCGATCGTATGGGTTAAACGTAGAGAGGAAATATACTTTGGGATATATACAGGTATGTTTAATTGGTATAGGCAAAAAACGGAAATTTCTGATTTTACAGAAGAAATACCACTTGATTTTTCTGGTGACATGTATGTGCCACCAAGTCAAGGAACTACTACTTGGCCTGCTTCAAGGTTTTACTTGAGGAAAGCATGGGGAAAAGACAAATTCCCTTCTTTGCAATTATCAATTGCCAGAGGAATGCCTGGCTTAAGTGCAAGGGTTGAACTTACAATTATTAACCTGCTTTCGTTTTTACACATATAGTATTTTGCAAAATTTAAAGTAAAGGAGAAATGTATGGATTTAAAGGATATCATAAACGGGACATGCCGGAAAGCCATCAATGATGAAAGAGGCAATAACATATTAGAAACATACCAGAAAAAACTTGGGATTGGGGAATTCATAGGGAACATTGACTTGATAAGTAAAAATAGTGTATGCCTGTGCTGGAGTATCAAATGTGAAGGAACTTTCCCGCTTGACAATATGGTTTGTATTTTAAAAACAGAAAATTATGAAGAAGCAGGGGATACGCAAGCATTTGTATTTCAGACAGCATTGCCAGTTGATGGGAAAAATGAAGGGAGATGCTTCATAAGGAAAAAAAATCTGGTAGGAGATGAAGTTTCAGCTTCAGATTGGCATGAAATCCCATCTGATGCGACGATTAACAAATTTGAAATAAATTTTGACAGTGAAGACGATGAAAACCCAGTAGCATGGACATCCATGCGGAAAATAGTCAGCGGGAAGATAAAAGACTTATTTGGGAATGTTTCCATCATGGCTAAAAATATCCGGTGGCTTTATAAAATGCTTGGGACAACCGATATCGCAAGCATTGGCGGCGGGACGCTGACAGGGGCAATTAGTAAGCTAAACACCGATTTCCTGAAGGCGAATGAGGTTAAGTACCTTGAGATGCCACAGCCCCCAACCAATGGCATGTTCGTTAGCTTTTCCCACTGGGTATTCCATGTCACTAAAGTCGGGAGGGTGGTGACAATAACGACAAATTTTGCAGGGCATATGAAAGCATCATGGGACAACCAATTATTATTAACCCTCCCAGCAGAATATTCCCCATATGACTGGTATGAGATATTTCCCCATATTACGCAAGGTGGCAATACTATCTTAGTTGGCATTTCACATGACGGGAGTGTAGAGTTCAACAGCCTTGGGAAGGAAATAGATGATTGGTTAGCCAGGTGGTGCATCACATATATAGCTAGGGAATAGCCATGCCGCATCCCGGCAATTTTATTTCAAGGGGTAGATGATTACAAATATTTCAGCATAATCCAACGGCGTCTTGAAAAATATGTCCATTTTTCCACTAGCCCTCATGCAGATTGAGCTCATTTTACCAATATCTTCGTATGATGCATTATATGATGGGATCCCCCTCATATCTGTTCTGGGCGCATAGGGGGCTGAAATTTTTGCAATTTGGGTCACCATTTCTGTCGTCCCAGCAGGTGCCCTCCCAGTTATCCAGACAATACCATTTTTTACATATGCGCTATCAAAGGTTGTCCCTTCTTTGAGTATAGTAATTTCATTCTTGATATCTTTATAGGACAAATCGGTGTTTAGTGAACAGAATAAAAATGGTACAACTGGATTCGGAAAATATTCTATAATTAAGAAAAAGAAAGAAGTAAAGATAAAAAAACAAAATTTTATTGCATTTAAAAATATGGTTAAAATAAGTTGTTCTTTATTTCACGAACCGCATACCTTATTTTAAATATGCGGTTCGTGTTTTCCGTTGTTTCTGGAATTTATTTTAGCATTTCAATAATAAAATGAAAAGAAACGTCGAATACTATTATTTTTGTTCGCCAAACAAAAATTTAAATTTTTGAATTTTACACATAGACAAAATATTTTCTAATAACACTTCTAATCCTGCATAATCCGTATTACATAAGTCGAAAATTTCCTCATAGTGGATACCTGAATTTTCACAAATCTTAACGAGGGTATCAAAACGTATATTTGAAGCGTCTCCATTTTTAATTTTAGAAATCTCCCTTTCTGAAACCCCGCATTCGTCAGCAAATCTTGCTATTGTGTAATTTCCTTCCTCCATTGTTTTTAAAATTGATTCCCTTAAATTCTTCATATACTTTTCTACCATAATTAATTTTTGCACTGTTTTACAATAATTATCGTATTTTATGCAAGTTTGTGCATTTCCTCCTCATTTTTTTATGGTAATATTTACCTATATTACAAAAATATATTTTACTATCTTAAAAGTAAAATAAAAGAATTTTTGGAGGAACATATGAGAAATTTAAAAGGAAAAGACTGCTACAAAGAAAAAATCGCCGATCTGTTGGAGAAAATCGAGAATCCGGCAATACTTATCAAAATTATATCTTTTATCGAAGCGTGGTTGGAAGAATGAGAAAACAGAGGGCTACCCTCCGTTTTTCATTAGGAATCTTTCAGCAAACTTCCACCACAGTTTCTTGTCATCTTCTGACAAATTCCAATAATCAATTATGGCTTGTCTGGCTTTTGGGTCATTCTTGTCAATGTCCACCGAAATCTTGGTATAATCATCGTTTATTATGGCGCATTTAGGCTCAATGCCCGTTCTTAGCCAATTCTCAACGATGTTAAATTCCCGGCAAATTGATACAACAACAGAATCACTTATGCCGATTCTCCCCATTTCATAAGAAGCAACAGTATTTTGCTTAATACCCAATCTTTCCGCAAATTCTTTTTGGGTTAGATTATTTTCCTTGCGAATTTGCTTTATTCTATCCTTCAATCAATATACACCGCCTTTCTAAAACCAATAATATCACAAAAAAATCATTCAGTCAATATTTTATGCTTGACTTTTTATCGGTGAATGATATAATAAAATCAGTAAATCAATAAGGGAGGTGCATATTATGACAAGAACACTGACGAGCAAAGACATTGACGATGGCAAGAAAATTTCCGCGCTATTCTCAAATCTGTCCGAGGAAAACAAGACAATGGCAATCGTTTATTTGTCGGCTT
The DNA here is from genome assembly GCA_948759685.1 of uncultured Eubacterium sp. The sequence continues at coordinate 19,440 of CAQBGY010000015.1, read as the reverse complement.
TGAGGGACAAGGAGATTGCAGACAGCGGAAAGAAGAAAGAATTGCAGGAGGTGTAGGAATGGAAGAAGCAAAGAAAAATAAGGAAGAACGACTGGAAAATTCTCTATTGGAATACATAGAGCGGAATACCAAAGACACACAGCCGGAGATTGTGGCAACAATTCCGACTGTGGCAATGGCACTTGTTGAGTTGTGGAAAATAAACGCTTAATCTTTCTTTTCGTTCAACTCACACAGTTTGTCATAGACTTGTTGCATGAAATCGGCAACATCTTTACCGTTTTTCTCGCAAGCAGAATGTTCCCAACTCTGCATTTTGGCAACGGTAATGTCTTTGACATAACCAATAATTACAGAATTATCCAAAAGTTCCACCTCCTTATCATTTGATAGGGAGATTATATCACAGAAAGGAAGTTAGAGAAATAGCGAGAAATTTAGCATTGTTAGAGAAAGAGCAGACAATAACCTCATTAGAGGTTGCAGAAATGGTAGGGAAAAGGCACGACCATTTAATTAGAGATATTAAGAAATACATAGGAGAACTTAACGCTCCAAATGTTGGGGAGGCAAGAGAAAATGGTAACCCCAAAGTTGGGGTGTCCCCAAAAGTTGGTGAGGGGAAAATTCCCCACACCGATTTCTTTATCGAATCAACTTACATGACAGATCAGAATAAATCAATGCCTTGTTATGAAGTCACAAAGAAAGGTTGCGAATTTATCGCACATAAGCTGACGGGTGTTAAGGGTACAAAGTTTACAGCAAGGTATATCAACCGTTTTCATGATATGGAGGACTATATCAAACAAAGTGGCAACAAAACCTCTATTGAGAAAGGCATAAGCATTGTAAAGTTTATTGCTGATGACTTGAATGTGAATACCGCAAGCAGACTTCTTATGTATGAAAATTACTGTAAAGACGTGGGAGTTCCTACAGGATTTCTTCCAAAGTATGAGCATAACGACAGTAGACAGTTAAAAGCACTTACTTCCTTATTAAAGGAGAATGGTTGCGAATTGTCGGCAGTTAAATTCAATCAGAAATTGATTGAGTGTGGCTATGTTGAGGAAAGAGAAAGAACGTCAAGCAAGGGAAGCGGTAAAAAGAAATTCAAAGCATTAACCGAAAGCGGATTGAAGTATGGGGAAAATGCGGTCAGTCCGCACAATCAGAAAGAAGTACAACCTTTGTATTATTCAGATACATTTATGGAACTGTACAAAGAAGTAACAAAATAGCAAAGTGCCCCGGCGGTGCGGGAACACCAACCGAGGCGTAGCAACAGTAAAACCAGCTTACCATTGCTAAGAGAGTATTATACCATATCCTCTTAGTTTTGGCAAATAGAACAAAATTTAAGGAGGATATTTTTATGAATGAGAACAAGGAAAGTAAGGAACTGACAACAGAACATTTTGCGATGGAAGTATTAAAACAGGAGCAGGAGAAGTCAAAGGCGAAGAATTTAGGTGTTGTCGGATTAACAGTCGGATTTATAGGGCTTGCTATAGCAACAGCGGTTATAACTATTCACTTGACAAATGTTAATTACAAGAACGACTGCGACTGGCGGAAACTTTTTTCGGATTATGATTTCATATCGCAGGATGGAGAAGGTATTAACAACGCTAACTATGGAGAGCAAGGAGACTTATTAAATGGGGCAGAGGATGAGGTCAAAGAAGAACCGGGCGACCAGTAAGGGCTATGCGGTAAAGAGAAGAAATAACTATTCTAACCAAGACAGTAATTCTTCCAAGAAAAATAACACAAAGAAAAAGAAGAAGGGGAAGTGATAAAAATTGAAGAAAAAATTAGTTGCGTGTTTGCTTTTATCAATGTGCTTTTCACTTTTATTTGTTGGGGAAAGCGCATCAGCCAGAAATGGGTACGAATACATAGAGCAGACAGAAAACGAAGAAGTCATAAGGATTTCAGAGGAAATATCTGAAATTTACCCAATATGCCCAGAGTTGATACAGGCGCAGATATTCTACGAAAGTAGTAACAGAAGAACGATAGTAAGCGAATGTGGAGATGTTGGGTATATGCAGGTGAATCCAAAGTGGCAGTCGGAAAGAATGGAGAATCTTGGAGTAATCGACTTGACAGACGGGTATTCAAATATCCTTGTAGGGTACGACTTGTTATATGAACTGTTTAAAAAATACGGAGAAGTAGAACTTGTACTTATGGCATATAACGAGGGAGAGGGAATAGCAGTAAGAAAATATAATTCAGGACAGGTAAGCGATTATGCAAGAAATATAATGGAACTTTCGGAAAAATTGGAAAGAAAACATGGAAAGTAGGTGAGGAATGTGTATATACCAGAATTTTGGTGCGGAGTGATTGTGACAGTGGTTTTTGAGGTTGGAGCGTTTATTGGATATGGAATTTATTTGAATCACAAAAAGAAAGGCGGATACGATGAAACGGCCCAAGAAGCTAACCAGAGAACAAAAGGTTGCGGTATCGGCACATGGGTTAAACCCTGATAACTGGATGTTAATTGAACAGACAAAGTTTTATCTGAAAATTATTCACAAAACGTTTGACAAAACGAGAAGAATTGGCCGATACGCAATCCCAAAGAAAGGAGGGAAAAGATGAATTTGGAAAAAGTGACAGTGCAGCAATGTATTGATAAATATGAAAAGCAAAAGAAAATCACAATTCTTAGAGACGGGAAAGTCAAAGGTTTTGTAAATATTAGCGCAATAGAAAGACAAGAAGAAATCCCCACACAGACCGCAAATCCAAGTGGGGATAAATAGACGGATAAGGCTATTACTATGCCTATTTTAAGGTGAGAAAGGAGATTTGTCAAGATGAAAGTAAAATTGAACATAAGCACAGGGTTTGCAGGTGCGGATTACGAAGGCAAAGTTGAAATTGATGATTCTGAACTCGAAGGAATGTCGGAAGAAGAAAAAGAGGACTACATCAACAAGGAATACGTTGAACCGTTTTTATATGAACATATAGAAGCATGGTATGAAGAAATCACAGATTAAAGGAGAAAACGAATGAACAGAGAACAGGAAAGCAACAAAGCAACATTAAGTGGCGAACTTGTAAGCAATTTTGAGTTCAGCCATGAATTTTACGGTGAGGGGTTTTATATCACCATGCTTGCAAGTGAGAGGGAAAGCACAGTAAAAGACATTATCCCGATTATGGTATCGGAACGGCTTATTGATGTGAAAGCGGAATGGGAAGGTCGGTTTGTTGAAGTATCAGGTCAGTTCCGATCTTATAACAAACATGAAAACGGGAGAAGGCATCTTGAACTTTCGGTTTTTGTGAGAGAATTTGAGGAAATCGAATTCGAACACGAAGAACCGGGTAGCGGAAATGATGAAAACCGTATTTTCCTTGACGGCTACATCTGCAAAGAACCCAAATACAGAGAAACACCACTCGGCAGGGAAATTACAGACATTCTTCTTGCGATTAACCGCCAATACGGTAAATCAGACTACATACCATGTATTGCATGGGGGAGAAATGCGGTATATGCAAGTTGTTTGGAAGTTGGCACGAGGTTGCAGATTGACGGCAGAATCCAGAGCAGGGAATATCAGAAGCAGATTGAGGATGGCGTGTATGAGACACGGACGGCATATGAGGTCAGCATAAGCAAGCTGACAGTGGTTGAAGAAACGGAGGAGTGATTATGTATAGCGAAGATTTGGGTATGACAGAAGAAGAGTACATGGATTTATGGTTTGATGATGTGGAGGAATCAACGAATGAACAGAGCAAAGATTGAAGATACATTGCTTGCAATGAGAGTTCCGGCAGGGATTAAAGGATTTACTTACATTGCGGACGCAATACAGATTTTTGACGAAAGAGGAACGAATATCGGTATTACAAAAGAATTATATCCGGCGATTGCAAAGAAGAACAGCACAACACCATCAAGAGCAGAAAGGGCAATACGACACGCATTTGAGCGCGTAAGAAGCTACGGCGGGAATCCAGAAATTGTTAATCATTATATAGGCATGGATAATTGCGAAAATTCCAGTTCGCTCAAAATGCTTTATATAAGGATTAAGCAAGATTGTGGAGAGTCTGAGAAGAAAGAGCGTGTTGAAGAAACATCAAATCAGGAAACAGAAACTTCTATAACTGCATTAGAGATCAGAAAGATTATCCGGCAGGAGTTAAGGATGTTTCTCGATGAATTAAATGTGGTGCAGACATGAACCTGCCAAAACCAAAACTCGACCGAGAAACCGCAATGAAATTATGGCTAGAGGAACATTCTGACTATGCCAAAGAGCAGGTTGTTTTGAATAATGTCGGGCTTGTTATGTTTTCCTTAAAATCCCTAAATCAAAATGTGTTTGATGAAGATTTATATGCGACAGGGATTGTTGGTCTTTGCAAGGCAATAAATGGGTTTGACGAAAGAAAAGGCGTAAAATTTAATACTTATGCAGTTTGGGTTATACGAGGAGAAATATCACATTCGCTTGGAAAGAAGCGTATTATTCCAACGTTTTCTCTTGACGAACCATGCGATTTAGGGAATAGGGGATCTGTTAGTTTTACAGAAATGATTGCAGACAGCAAGCGTTTTGAGGATGAAGTTATTGCGGATATGCAAATAAAACAGATGTCCTCAACTCTTAGTGATAGAGAAAAGAAAATCATTTCTTTAAGCATGGGCGGAAAAACACAAACGGAAATTGCGAAGATATGTGGAATTTCCCAAGCGCAAGTTTCAAGAATCAGAAAATCAATCCACAAGAAATGGAGGGAACAGAATGGACTATAAAATCAAATCCACCTACGAAGTAACCCAAACCCACGAATTTTCCGTAGACTGGAATGGTTTCAACTTCCTTATCATCTACGGGCATCACATCAACGGATGGTTTATTGCATTTCCAAACTGGAATAAATGCACCGAGGCAGGAGAGCCGTCAGACGTAGCATATAACGCCACAAAGATAGCATTTACGAATATACACGCCGAAGCACCTATGTATCTTGCACAGGCGATTAAGGAGCATTGGGAAAGCATAAAGGAAAGAGAGGGAAATTAGAATGAAACTCACATTGGCAATTATGGATTATTTTCTTGTTGTTATGTATGTGCTGATTGCAAAAAACAATGAGGGGAAATCAAGAAAGTTATATGTGGCATGTGCTGTCTTGTGGCTTATGTGCGGAATAATTAACACATTAGCGTTTTTATCGGGATTATAGGAGATCAACAATGGCAGAAATAAACTGTTGCGGAAACTGCAAACATCACAAACCCATGGCGCAAGATGAATTTATGTGCGACAACGAAAACAGCGAGGGTTACGGATTGTCTACAGATTATGATGATTGCTGTGAGGAATTTGAGGAAAGAGAGGGAAATTAGAATGGCTAAACAGAATGAAGATGCGGAAATTATGATACCAAAGTTGGAGTTGAAAACATTCACGCTGAAAATCATAGGGGATTCGCCTTTGATCGTCCATGCGTGGAGCGAGAAAGCGAAGAAAGAAATGTTGGACAAGCAGATGAAGAAGGCGACAAAAGGGAAAGAAGCAAAAGACCCGTTTAAGGACTTCTGCGATTCGATGTACTGGCTGTCTGAAAAGCCTAAAAATCCGACAATGGAAGATGTTTTGAAAGCAAAATACGGATTCCCGGTAGTTGCATTTAAAGCGGCGGCAGTGGACGGCGGCTATCAGTCTGGTGTGTTGAGTAAAAAGACGACTGCAAGAGGGGCGTTTCAGATTGTTGGGGAAATGGCAGAAATCAATGGAACGCCGGAAATGCGTGAGGATATGGTAAGGATTGGCATGGGAACGGCGGATATTCGCTATCGTGGCGAGTTTAAGAATTGGAGTACCATTCTGACAATACGTTACAATGAAAGAGCAATGTCTTTGGAGCAGATTATAAATTTATTCAATATCGGCGGATTTTCCTGTGGCATTGGCGAGTGGAGACCGTCAAAAGATGGAAGTTTCGGAATGTTCCATGTTGCCACGCAAAACGAACTGGATTGATTTGGCAGGCGAGGTAAGTTCCGGTCGGTTATGGAGTGGCGTGTTGCGTTGGGGAAAGTTCTGGTATGGCAGGCATGGCGAGGTGCGTTGTTCTTAGGCAAGCATAGGCGTGTTTTGGTATGGCATGGCAGGCAAGCCGGGGTAATGTATGGTGCGTTGAGGCTTGTTGCGGTCTGCTGGGGTTAGGCAGGCGAGGAGCGGCGAGGCGAGTTCGGTTTAGGCAAGTCTGGGTCAGGATTGGTGCGGCAGGTGTGGTAATGTCCGGCGGGAAGAGGCACGGCATGTCGTGGATTGTTAAGGTGTGGCAGGTACGGCGGGGCAAGGTTCTGTACGGTATGTTAAGTTTGGGTGCGGTATGGCCAGTTTTGGCAGGCATGGCGTGTTGCGGATAGTTTCGGAGAGGCAGGGCGTGATTGGGAAAGCCGAGGTATTTAAAAGAAAGCGAGGAAATTACATGGTTTATAAATATGAATGGCGTTATCAGCATTTTCCTGTAAAAGCAGATGAAGCCGGGAAAGAGTTTGAGAGAATCGAAAAAGAAAATGGAAAAGTAACGGCGGAAAATCTGCTCGATTCTGCAAGACCTGAAAATTCTGTTATGCACGATTGTTTTGAATGGAACGACACAGAAGCAGCGGAAAAGTACAGACTTTTAGAAGCAAAGAACGTAATAAACCAGCTTGTCAAGGTAGTTGTGAAAAAAGATTCTGAACAACCGAGGGAGCAGAGGGCGTATGTCAATATAAATCCGCAAAGGGGATTTGGTATTAAAGGCGATTACATCTCGATTGAAAGGGCAATGTCGGAAGAAGAAACAAGAAAAATAGTGCTTAAAAGGGCGTTGGAAGAACTTTCCGCATACAAAAGAAAGTATCAGGAATTTTCGGAACTAAGCAAAGTGTTTTCTGCAATAGATGAATTGGGAAAAGAATTTGAGAAAGGGGAATTAGATGAAAGTTAAAATTGAACATCTACACATTGAAAATTTTGGAAAGTACAGCGCATTGCTTGGAAGTGGCGATTTAGAATTCGATTTGGGGCGCAAAACAATAATTTCCGGTCGCAACAAAAGTGGAAAAACCACTATTCGTAGGGCTGTTCGATACATATTCGGTTGCAAAGACGAAAACGGCAAGGAAATCACCGGAATACGCCCGCATGACGAAAACGGCATTGACATTGACGGGCTGACAACCATTGCGGAAATGACAGTATCGGTTGACGGCGCAGAAAACACACTGAAAAAGACCTGCTTCCAAAAGAAGAACAGACAGGGCGAGTACACAGGAGAGGACAACACGCAGTATTTCATTGACGGCGTTCGGAAAAACACAAGGAAATCCTATGGCGAATTTGTGCAGACTATTCTTCCTGACCCTGTTTGCATGAGCGCACAGGAATTTTTCAAGCAGGACGCGGCAGGGAGAAGAAAACTGCTTGAATCCACGTTTTTCAGCCACACGATAGATGAAATCATAGACCAAAATCCAGAATTTGAGGAACTTCGTGGGAAACTTAGAGCAAATTCTGTTTCCGATTTAAAATCTGCCTGCAATGAGAAAATTAACGGAAAAGGACGCGGTGCAAATCATGTTGACGGTCTGAACGACAAGCTGACAAAGTTGATTCATCAGATTGAATTTGAATTATCAAAAAAAGTTGACATTGACGTTGCCGAACTGGAAGCGCAGAAAAAAGCCTTAAACAAGAAGATTGCGGACAACAAGGCAAGGCAGGAGGATGTTTCAAAAGAATTCGAGGAACAGCAAAAGGCAAGCGACGGCGTAATCGAACTGAAATTTGAGTTGAACGACTTGCAGAGAAAGGCGAATGAGGATTTAGAGAAGAAACGCAGAGAAATAAGGGCAGAAATTAATTCTGTTGATTGGCAGTTAAAAGAGATAAGACACCAAATCCGGCTGAATAAGCAGGATATTGAAGCGGCACAGAAATCCATAGACACAAATACAGTCCTTATCAATGCGACAAGGGAAAGTTGGAAAATGGCTAATGAGCGTGTATTTGACGAAAACAGCCTTATTTGTTCCTATTGCGGACAAGAATACCCAGAAGAAAGAAAGGACAAAATTAAAGCTGATTTTGGAAAGAACAGAGAGGAAGAATTAATCTTTTTAACCAAAAGAGGGAATGAATTAAAGGCGGCTATCGATAAGGATAAGGCAGAAATTGAACAGTTAAAAGCCGCGCTGAAAGAGAAACAGGACGAGGAAATCAATCTTGCGGAATCAATTAAAGGATTAGAGAAATGCCTTGAAGAAGTTCCGCAGTCCGTAGACATTTCCGACCGCCCCGAAGTGCAGGAAATTCAAAAGAAGATTGCCGAGAAAGAAGCTGCTATGAACAAAGGCAACAGTGCGGAGGAAATCAGAGAGCAGTTGAAAGATGAATTGGACGATTTGCAATTACAGATTTACGAGGTTCAAAAGCAGTTAGACAAGGCAGAAGAAAACAACCTCATTGATAAGGTTGTAGAGGAATTAAATACTAAACAGCGAAACGCATCACAAGAAATTGCAGATGTCGAGAGGGAGCTTGACTTGTTAAAACAGTTTGACCGAAAGAAAGCAGAACTTCTTGAAAGTGACGTGAATAGTAATTTTGAATACATAAAGGTTAAAATGACGGAACCGCAGGTAAATGGGGATTTGAAAGATGTCTGCCAGATTATGGTTGACGGCGAAAGCTACGACAGAAATTTGAACCACGGCGCAAGGATTTTAGCAGAAATCGACATTTGCAGGGCGTTCCAAAAGGCAAAAGGCGTATGCTTGCCGATTATCGTTGATGACTGTGAGAGCCTAGATGATTGGAGAGTGCCGAACATTGAAAATCAGTTGATTATCATTAAGCGGTCAGATGATAAGGAATTGAAGATTGAAATGGAGGGATAGAGAATGGATAGAGTGTGCATTGAACGCAGAAAAGAAATGCCTAATATGGAGGAATTTAAAAAAGCCGTACAACCTCTTATTGAATGGGTAAATGCGAATTGTGACCCACATGAGAAAGTTGTTGTTGAAATGGGAAGCGCAGTTTTAATCAGCGAAGAAATGGGATTTACATTTGAAGTTCCAGATTAAGGAGGTTCAACCATGAAGAAACGACTTTTAAGCGTGGCATTGGCGGTTGTGATGGCGGTTTGCTTGGCTGGGTGTGGCACTACATATCAGGAGGAAACGGGGCAGACGGAAAGCAATGCAAGTGACGATTTCTGGAATGGGTATTTTACTGAAATTACATCATGGAGTAGCGCAACCAATAATTACAAAATAGTCTATGCGAACGACACGAAGGTTAAATATTTTGTCTGCAATACTGGCTATAAATTTGGTATTACGCCACTTTACAACGCAGACGGAACATTGCAGATTTATGAAGAAAGCGAGGATTGAGGAATGATATTTTGGATTTTTGTAATTTTAACGATTGTATGTATTGCGGTTATTGTAGCGACAAACAAAATTAGCAACAAGTATGATTACTACGAAAGAGAAAAGAACACAAGGTTTGTCGATTTTGTTTACCAAAATGACGAGCCTATCTATTGGATAAACGGAATAATTGCGGTAATTAGCGGTATGGTCATTGTTTGCATGTTAATTTCCATTATTATTGCACAAACACAGGCAGACGGATTAAGGGCAAGCAATGAGCAGAGATACAATGCGCTTGTCTATAAGGCACAGACCGAGGCTATTCGTGATGAATTTGGCATTGTCAATAAGTCCTATATAGATGAAGCGCAGGAATGGAATGAGTATTTGGCTAAATATCAGTCCTATTCACGTAGCTTTTGGGTTGGAATTTTCTATCCAAAACGTGCGTATGACGGATTTGAATTTATTGACTTGCAAGGTATCAAAATGAGAGATTAGCCCATACGCCTTATGTCATGGGTTGAGGGCGAAAGGAGAATGAGGATATGAAATGGAAATTATTCTGTACGGTAACAATGAAAACCTACTATGTGGAAGAAAAGAGTATGTGTTTGGCGAGGAAGAAACTTGCTATAGAGCTTGGAGTTCCATTGTCTTGCATTGAAGTTTTTGCAGATTAAAAATATATCAAATAAAAGAAAGCGAGGAATAAACCATGTCAGTAAAAACAAGGAATGAATTGCTTGAAGAAATCGAGCAGAAGAATGATGAAATTGATGTACTCAAAGCGGACATCGAGAAACTTGAAAAGTACAGAAAGTATGATGAAATGGCAGACGAGATTAAGGCTATCAATGACAGTTTTATCCGCAGCGGTTTCACAGAACAGCAGGCGTTTGAACTTACAAGAGGTGCGGTAACAGCGGCGGCAGGAAGACCAACATTATTTTAATTTTAAGGAGGATATGAATTATGGCAGGAAAGAATGAGATAGCAGGACAGAATAATCAGTTGGCAATCGAAAAGGAATTTGGTCTTGTGGAGTATGAGGCGAGCGGCGAAATGATTAAATTGTCGTTCCCTACGGTAAGAAGATACCTTGTCAGCGGCGGCGGAAACGTCACAGACCAAGAGGTAATGATGTTTTTGACATTGTGCAGATATCAGCACCTTAACCCGTTTTTGAGAGAGGCATATCTGATTAAGTACGGAAGTAACGACCCAGCAACGATTGTAACTGGAAAAGACGTGTTTACAAAGCGAGCGAACGCTGCGCCGGATTATGCCGGAAAGCAGGCAGGAGTTGTTGTTCTTGCAGAAAGCGGAGAGATTATTGAGCGCGAGGGTTCGATGGTTTTGCCAAAAGAAACGCTTGTAGGCGGTTGGGCGAAAGTGTTCATAAAAGGGAATGAAACGCCAGAGTATATCAGCGTTGGGCTTGATGAATACATCGGCAGAAAGAAAGATGGAACTGTAAACAGCCAGTGGAGTAAAAAGCCAGGGACTATGATACGGAAAGTTGCAGTAGTGCAAGCGTTAAGAGAGGCTTTCCCGGACAGATTTCAGGGAATGTATGCGCAAGAAGAAATGCACGAGGTTTCGGACATTCGGCTTGATACACAGGAGGTCGTTGCAAGGGAGATTGAGCAAAACGCCAATTCCGTACCATTCGAGGCAATCGAAGAAAAGCCAGCACCGCCGACCATTCCAAAGGCACAGGCAAAAGAGAAAGAGCCTGTCAAAGTTGAGGGAGAACAGGAGTTGCCGGATTTTATGAAAGCGGAGGGTTGATGGTATGAACTTTGGGAATATTGTTTTTCTGATTGGGGGATTTGCTATTGGATGGGTAATTGGCTGGTCGGTAAGTTTTGCCATAAGCAAAATTAAAAGCCGGAAAAGAAAATAGCCACACAACGGACTTTCTTTCGTGGGAAGTCCGCAAATAAAACAGGCAGTAATGTAAATTAACATAAAACATTTCAAGGAGGATTTATCAATGAAAACAAAGTATGAGGAAATCGTAAACGTAAACGCCATTGGAAAGGCGGAGAACCCTATTTCGCTGAATGAAATTTTGAAAAAGGCGAATGACGAACAGCTTACGCCGTCAAAGCAGAACAAGGAACGTGTGCTGTTTATCGGAATTGACGTTCAGCAGGATTTCATGGACAACGGCGCATTGGGCGTACCGGGGGCGCATGGAGATGTGGAGCGCATGACAAGGTTTATCTACAACAACATGGATAAAATCAGCAATATTGCAGTTTCAATCGACACGCACACGCCGCACCAGATTTTCCATCCGTGCTGGTGGATTGACGAAAACGGGAACAATCCTGCACCGTACACGCCTATCACACTTGCAGACCTTGACAGTGGAAAATGGCGGGCGGTCATTAATCCTATGGCAAGCCGCGACTATGTGGAACATTTGGAGAAAGACGGTAAGAAAACGCTTTGTGTTTGGTCTTACCACTGCATACAGGGTACGACCGGCTGTGCATTGGAAAATCAGTTCTCCAACATGATTTACTTCCATTCTGTAGCGAAAAAGAGCGTTGTGCAGAGGCTTGTCAAAGGGCAAGACCCGCTGTCCGAGATGTACGGCGTTATCAAGCCAGAATACGATACCAACGGCTATATTAACCTTGACTTCCTGAATAAGATTGAAAAGTTTGATAAGGTTGTTATAGGCGGAGAGGCAAAATCTCATTGCGTTATGGAAAGCATTAAGCAGATTCTGGAGCATTACGAAACCCGACCAGAGGTCACGGAGAAAATCTATATCCTTGACGATTGCATGTCAATCATTCCGGGATTTGAGGGCGCAACTGCACAGGCATTTGACGAGTTCAAGACCAAGTACCATGTAAACCTTGTGAACAGTACAGACAGTATTTTATAAGAAAGAGAGGATTTTGAAAATGAAAAATATTGAAGAAAACGGAATTGAGATTGACGGATTGGACGAAATCGAAGTAGAGAATACCGCTATTGATGATTTGGAGAGCGAGAGTATCAACCTTATCTTTTTGGGGATTGATGAAAGCTATTCCATGAACAGATACGGCGGCGATATGAAAAACTGCCTGAATGAGTTCAAGGGTGCGTTGACCGACAGCAAAGAGGCAGATGAAATCCTTGTTGCGAGGGCGGATTTTTCAGATGATGTAAAGATTGGCGGCTATAAAAAGATAACGGAATTTGATACTTCATACACTGTATTCAACATGACAGCACTGTATGACACAATCGAGCAGGGAACGGAAAAGCTGATGGAATACCGTAAGTTCTTAAAAGAGCAAGGAATGACAAGAGTAAAAGCTGTATTTGCTATTTTTAGCGACGGGGAAGATACCATGAACGGCAATTTCAGCACCGCAAAGAAGTGTATCGAAAACCTTAACAGTGAAGAAATCACAACAGCATTTATCAGTTTCGGCGGTCAGGCAACACAGACGGCAAAAGATTTAGGTTTCCGCAATATTCTTGACGTAGCGAGTTCTGCAAGCGAACTTCGCAAGGCGTTTAACTGTTTGTCAAAGTCGGTTATTGAGAGCAGTAAATCAGTGCTTTCCGATGACGGCGACGACTTTTTCCAGATTTAATGAAATGTGTGGGCGGTGTAAAAGCCGCCCTAAAAAAAAGAAAGGATTGCAAGTTATGAAGAAAATTTATAGAGATTCAGTGTTATTCAGAAAGTTGTTATACACAGAACATTTTACTCATCAGGATTCTTTTGGAGAAAACAAGGAATATGAATACGATATTGCACTTTATAGGTGTTATACATTACAAGGCAGAGTATATCAGATACAAATGCCGAACTGCACCATGAATGATAAAAACATAGGGAGGCTAATGGCTCGCGCTATCGAATATGCCGCCGCTAAATTTCCACAGAGTTTCAGATTGGAAGATTATCTAATCAAAAAGGATATTTGGAGAAAATTGTAATCGAGAAAAGAGGGTAAATATGTTCATAAATAAAATCGGCATGGAGCATTTGGAAACCGGAATGAACTGTCAGGATTATGGTTATCCAGAAGCGTATTGTCCTATCGTTTGCGATGGGTGTTCACAAGGAAAACATTCAGAAGTAGGGGCAAAATTGTACTGTTATCTAGTTGGAAACTGCCACATGACAAGGGAAAAGGCATTTGTAAAAATGTTGAATCTGTTTGGAGATTCCCCAAAAACATTAAAGGACTATCTCGGTTTTACCATACTTGAACTTATGACAACAGCAGATGATTTTATCGTGCATTATTGCGGAGATGGTTACATCATTTTGGAGGATAACGAGGGAAATGTCACATTTGAAGAATTGTCAGACGGAGAGTTTCCAAAGTATTACATCTATAACTATATTGACGGAGAATATTTGAGCCATTACAAGGACGGAGTTTCATTCTCCCAGAAATCATATCCGACAAGCAAATATAAAAAAGTCGGCATAGCAAGTGACGGTCTGCGGTACATCTTGCAGGCTGACGAAGAACTGAAACAGGAATTTATAAACTGCCTGAAATCGGGCAATGAACTGAAAACAAAGCTGTTTATCAATCGCAATCATAAGATTTTCAAAGATGATGTGACGATTGTGTTTTGAGGGGGGGTGCGGCATGACATACGGAGATATTAAAAATGCAGACTACGAAGAAATAAAGCAGAGAAAAGCAGAACGAGAAAAAGAAGTTCTTGAAGCATTAAATAACCTACTTTCAGAATCCGGCTATGAAGTTTTCGGAATTGATATAAATTTTGAAAGGTACAAAGAATCAGGCTCTATTAGTTATCGTTTTAAACTTTCAGATGGTTTTGAGCAAGAAGATATCCACCGCTGGCACTGGAAAGAATCAATAGAAGAAGCGGTGGAGAAAATCAAAAAACGCATTGATTACATTGTGGAATTAAGACAACAATATCCAGACCTTGCAAGACAGAACGACTATATTCAGAAGCACAGAGAATATGGACGCATATGCAAACTTTATGATGAAGATTCTCCAAGAGAAGTTCGTTTACAGGCTGAATTGTGTGGATATTTGAAGCTGCCAAACACAACAAATTACAGCGTTGGTGGCGGCGATTACGAATTAAAGAAAACTCCAAGACGAGTAAAAGATTTCAATGGAAATATTGATAGGTTGTGCTTGTTTCTTGCAGACTGCATAGGTGAATTAAAGCGAATGAAATTAAAAGAAAATGAAAGCGAGTGACGCTCATGCCAATAAAATTTGACACTAAAACCCGAACACCATTAACAGAGGGCGGCGAGGGTTACATATACGAATACAACGGAAAAATCATAAAGACGTTCAAGACGCATATTGACATAGTGGAAAAAGAAAGAAAAGTAAATGCACTGATGAAAACAAGTCTGCCTAAAGCGGTTATAACGCCCATAGACACAGTTTTAGATATGCGTGGTAGATTTATCGGCTACTGCATGGAAAAGGTCAGAGGAGAGGAATTTAAGCGGTTATCAAACCGAAAATTTGTGACCGCCAACAATATTACAACAAAGGAAATTTTAGGATTACTTGTCAAGGTTAAATCGGTACTAGAAGAAATCCACAAGCAGAATATCTATGTCGGCGATTTGAACGACCAGAATATTTTATTTGATACTGCCGGAAATATTTATCTGATTGACTGCGACAGTTGGGCGGTTGGCGACGACAGATGCACTGTTGCAATGGATTTGTTCAAAGACCCGAAACTGCAAGCAGATAATTTCAACGCCGATACCGACAATTACGCCTTTATGGTACTTGCGTGGAAGTCGCTTACAAGGGTACACCCATTCGGCGGCACGGTTGAGCCGGATATGCCGATTCTGGATAGGATTTCAAAGGGAATATCGGTTATAGACAGGCAGAATGTGAAACTGCCACGTCTTACAAAGGAATGGAAAGGCTTTTCACCCGACCTTGTATCTGAATTTAAGTCGGTATTTGAGGGTGGCGTTCGGACATTATCGGGAAACATGGAAGATATGCTTGCAAACCTTACACAGTGCAAAAAGGATAAGGAATATTACTATAGCAAGTTTTCTTCCTGCCCTTACTGTGACAGCGGCGCACGGGTGAATAAAAAGCCTGTGTCACAAGGAAGTGTCGGTGGATTGAAACTATATGAAATCTATGACGGAACGAAGATTAAGGCGGTATTTGATAGGTATACATATCTTGACAATGAGGGATTTGTCCATAACGGAAACCAGACAACGGCATTTTTCGATATGGCAAGATACCATTACACAAAAGACGGAATGGCGGTTTTGGAGTTGCCAGACTGCTTTACATTCCACAATAGCAAGGATTATCAGATTAACAAGAAATACAAGTCTGCAATCGAAGTATGCAGAAACAAGATTTATTACATTTCCACAAAGAACACACTGACACAGCTTGAAATCATGCCGAGCGGCAACGGTATAAAGAACATCTGTAAGGTCAGCAACACAGCGTATTTTGCGGTCAGCGGCGATAATTACTGTGTTGTCAACTACTATACGGGGAAGATTATTGTGAATATAAATGGCATGAATACGGTCATTGACTACGATTCGGACATTGTGAACTACGGCATACACCATGACGAGATATCGGGAAAGTGGCTGATTATCTTGGAGGATAGCAAGGGGAAATTCAATACTTTTGTTATCAGTGGCGGCACAGTGGAATGTCAGACAGACGCAATCAAATACGCTTGTCAGCTTAATTGTCCTTGCGTTTATAACTCGAATATTTTTATTCCAGTTGACGGGAAAATCAGGGGATATTCTTATAAGAAATCGGCATTTAAAGATTTTGAGTGCAACGTTGCTTCCGAGGAAAGCAAGCTGATTAAAGAGAAAAACCGCTTTGCGATTGTGAATTTGGAGAATGTTTATTATTTGGAGGGTTAGGAGGGATTTTATGAAAGCATGGATTACAAAGTATGCGCTTACAAAAGGGATACTTGAAAAAGAAGTAGAGGATTGTGGGGACGGAATGGTAATAGAAAGCAATAACCATTTTCCAACATATTACCACGGAACAGACTGGCACAAGGACAAGAAATCAGCTATTGAAAAAGCAGAGGAAATGCGCCTTAAAAAGATTGCGTCACTCGAAAAGAAGATTGAGAAGTTGAAGAAAATGAAATTTGAATAAGGAGGGTTTGTCGCGTGGACATAAAAGAATTTGCAAAGTCAATCAGCGGAAAAGAATACGGTTATCCGCAGTTTACCAAAGAAGAAATTGAAACAGCGAAAGGAAACGGATTTGTCATTGTCTACGGTTACTCTGATGACCTTATGGAATTTGAGGGCGCAATTCAAGACGAGGGAGGTTGTTTTGACAGTGGCAAGGTTTATTTCAATAAAGCAGAGGTTTGCCAGGACGAAACAGACCGTTCCGCATTTGACAATTATAGTAACTGCATAACGGCTTTATGGTGTGAAAACGTGGAGAATGGGAAACCTATCTGCTGGTCTTACGAAACCGAGATACCACACGAAACTTTTATGATTTATGAGGGCGGAGAGCCTTATTGCAGAGGGATTGTGTTCAGTATTGATGATGTGAAATAGGAGGGATTAAGGAATGAAATTTAAGAGTAATGCAAAATACGGAAAACCCGTAGAAAGTGGAACAATCTTTGAGGGCAGAATTGGAAATTTGAAGGTTTTCGTCCATAAAATAATTCATTTGGAGGGCTGGTTTTTATCGTGTTCTACATTACAGATAAGCCAAATGAGTTTAAAAAGCGATACCTTAATGGGGGCAATCAGTGAAGCAAAAGATGTCTTGAGGAAGGCAGTTGATGATTTGCAAAAAGATGTGGATTCCTTGTGCAAAGAAGAAATTGAAATTTCAAGATATTAAGGAGGCTTAACCGATATGAGGATTTTGTCGCAGACAGGAATAGTTGATTTACCATATGAAAGTATTGGAATTAGTAGAAATAATACAGAAATTGTTTCAACTCCGATAGCTGATTCAAACCCACAAGAAAGATATTGGACTTTGGCTGAATATTCCACCGAAGAAAAAGCAAGAAAGGCTATGGAGATGTTGCATGGTGCATATTGCGGAGAAATCTATATGAAATGTGGAGATTATGAGATTGCAGACATTGATTTGTCGCAGGAACTTGAAAAGAAAATAAGAGAGGAAATGTCAAAAGCGAAATTTCTTACAACTGTACCAAATCCAGTAATTGAATGTAAGATTTTTCAGTTTCCGGCTGATGATGAAGTGGAGGTATGAAATGAACATATCCACATTAGAACAAGTCCGAAAGGACATGGAGCATGGCGTTTACAACATGACAGAAAACGGGAAATGTACGGGTTGCTGAAACTGCTGTTCGAATATTCTGCCAATGACAGACAAGGAAATAGAGGTTATTAGACGGTACATAAAGAAAAATCATATCAAAGAGTTCAAGCATACAATACAGCTTGCAAATCCAATTCTTGATATGACTTGCCCATTTCTCAATACAGATAAGAAAACGGAAAAATGCACGATTTACAGCGTCCGTCCGGCGATATGCGGATGTTTTATCTGTTCTGAACCGAACGGAGCGTTGAAACACAAGGAATTATGGCATGGGGTTAGAAACCCTGTGAATGTGAGGGAAGCATTTTATGGAAAGGGTTGATGATATGACCGAAGAAACAAAACAGAAAATTCAGAAAATCGCAAGTCATTATGGCTATGACGCACAGAGCCGCCAGTGCATTGAGGAAATGGCAGAACTGACGCAGGCAATCAATAAATTTTGGAGGAAACAGCTTAAATGCGGACTTTTTACCGTTGAGGAAATAAAGAATTACGGAGAGGGCGTTAGCAGTCTTTCGGAGCTGAAAGCTACGGACGGATATAAAAATCTTGTTAAAGAAATGGCTGACGTTCAAATCACGCTATGGCAGTTGGAATATCTGCTAAATGCTGATACTTCAATTATTATTCAGCAGAAACTTGACAGGCAGATAGAAAGGATTGAGAGGGAATGAACATAAAAGATTTCAAAGTTGGTCAGACGGTCTATGTTGAACTGACCGGGAACGCAAGCAGAGGAAAGACACCCGAACAGTGCATTGAGGAATGGGAGATTACTTCTGTTGGTAGGAAATACATAAAGGCTTGCAAGAAAGAAAGCGGAATATTTCGATTTGAAACTACTTTTGAATTTCAAGATTATAACGAAAGATTTGTTGAGAAATCGGCTTACAGCGAAAAAAATTATGTTCTCTATGCCACAAAACAGGAGATTGAGGAAAAACACGAGAAAAATAGACTGTTTCAGGAGATTGAACAGCGGTTCAGATACGGTTCGCAAAGGGATATTTCCTTAGAGCAATTGAGGGCAATACATGGGATTTTGGAGGGAGGGAACGAAAAATGATTGATATTAACATCATGATAAATCACGAAATGATGAGAGAAAGACTTCTTGCACGAAGTGAGCTTGCGGGCAGAATTTTACATGTACTCGGTATGCCAAAAACATCAACGGAGTACATAGAAAGGGTTGGAGAAGTGCAAGAAAGACTTTCTAAGGTTAGGGAAGAATATCATAAATTCCAAAGCGGAATACCGTTTTAGAAAAGGAAGTGACGATTTGCGAATAGCCTTAATTGATGTTGATTCACACCGATTCCCGAACCTACCGCTGATGAAACTATCTGCATGGCATAAACAGAACGGAGATACCGTTGAATGGTACGAACCACTATTTCACAGCATGGGAGAACCGTTCGACAGAGTGTATATGTCAAAGGTATTTTCAGAAGAATACACACCCAACTATCCATACTATGTCAATGCAAAAGAGATAATCAAGGGCGGAACTGGTTACTGCATCAGCGTGGTTGACGGAAAAGAAGTTTTTGACGAAAGTAAAAACTTTGATTTGCCTTATGAAGTTGAACATATCTACCCTGACTATGACCTATATCCGCAGTACACAAAGAATACAGCCTACGGATTTTTGACAAGAGGGTGCTGCAA
>CAQBGY010000014.1 GCA_948759685.1 uncultured Eubacterium sp. | reverse complement strand
AAGCAGGCAGTAAAAGGCAGAAAAATTGAAACAGAAAAAAAGGATGAGGAAGAGCTTGACCCTAACCGTGACATCCCAGTCCCAACAACAATGTTCACGATAGACAATTATTTTGGTCTGATGAGCAACACCAGGGAAGAGGATGGTTATTCTATTGGTGACTCTATACCAATCACAGCAGGTTTCCGAATGAGTTATTTAATGTATGGGCATGTTACTACCAAGACAGCAAATGGTGGGTTCTGGATAAGATGTAATGATTGTGGGCAAATGTTTGATAACCAGGATGATTATAATGTAATTGGTGCATTCTTAGCTAATGGTTGTACAGGCAGTGGTTCTTTTGTTTTTGGACAGGATTATAGCGGGCCATTTACTGCATCACACTGGATTCCAGATGACAGGGCATGCAGTGCTACATTCCATATTACCCTGCCAGTGGGTCTGTCTTACAAAGAGGGTTCCCTTAAAATGTTCCAGATGACAAAGCATGAAGTATCAGATAGTGCTTATAATGTAAATGTTAATGGGCAGGATATTACAGTTACTATCCCTAATATTAAGGATGCATCAATCCATGATGGAATTGCCGAGAAAATCAGCATTACCATGGATACGGAACTAAACAGCAATGTTGCTGCCATCAACACAGTAACAGCTTCCATGTCTTATGATAATGGCACAGGGGCAAAAACTGTAGATATGGGTTCTGCCAATATTTATGCAGCTACAATGAAGTTCAGAAACACAGATATGGATGGCAATGATATCAGTGGTGCGAAATTTGCATTATACAAATACAAAACCTTGGAATCAGGCAGTGTGTATTATGAGAAATATGTAAAAGTCCTTGACAACATCACAGGAAACCCTTGCACCATTGCTGGCCTTAACAGTGGGAAGTATAAGCTGGTGCAGACTGCAGCACCTGCAGGTTATAAGAAGATGGATAACTATGAGTTTAATGTTAATTTTTCTGGACATGATGGAAAGATTGATAGTTTGTCTGTAGATGATAGCAACAAATTTGTATGGGATGTAGATTTAGAAACTGGCACTATCAGCACTAACATTGTTAATAATTAAAGTATTTGTAATGTGTTTTAATAAGAAGCCTGCACACTTTGAGTGTGTGGGCTTTTGTATATATATTCAGTAATTTCATATTTTTATCTACGGTTGACCAATTTCAATGAAAATTTAATGATAAGGAGAATGTGATATATGCCAAGAAATACAATAAATCCAGAAGAAACCAGAAGAAACCAGAACCCTGTCATGTCCTGGTTTCTTATCCAAAAATCCTGCCACATCAGCAACAGACAGTAAAATACTGAGTGCAAAATATGATTCATGCTGTCTTTTTGAAGTGATAAAAAGATTTAAGCCTGGTATTATAATAATCTTCTCTACAATGCACCTGTTCCTATCTGTACTGCTTCATGCTTCCATAATATTATCTGACATTAAACCTTACCTCCTTAATATTCATAGTTTTTTATATACATCAGAATAATGCCAGAATTAAAAAATCTGCAAAAATTCAGGTTCAAAGTTTTTTCATGTATAGCAGATTATAAGAATAGAAACAAAAGAGAAAAGAAAGAGAATAAGAGGCGGTATGCTTTTCGTGTATTTACAAAGCCAGCTGGCACCAAACCCTGCCAGCCGGCTTTATACATGCCATGCTACAACTGTTCATTTTATAACTACAGACTGGCATTAATTCACATACATGTTTCTTATAGTATCATATACCTCTTATAACTTACACATCCCTGTGATACAAAGCTATACATTCATCAATGATTCCCTCTACAAGCCTGACTTCGGCAGGGGTGAGTTTATCCAGTTTTTCTGACAGCAACAGCTTATCCTTGTCTATTATATCCCCTGTCAGTAAATAGTCAGTACTTACACCTAAAGCTGCTGCAATCTTCATCAAATTTTCAGGTCTCATCCCCCTTTTTCCTGCTTCTGCATATGACACACACTGTGTTGTAACTTCACTTTTTTCTGCCAGTTGTTCCTGTGTCAGTCCCAGCTTCTTCCTCCTCTCCATAATCCTTTTTCCTGTTTCCTCCAGACATAACTTAACATCCATCATAACTTTACCATCCTTTCCATTTCGTTGAATTATGTCAACATCAGGCACATTTTTCAATCTCCTTTTGTTGATATCTCTCAACAAAGTGATATAATTAATAAAAACTGTTGTTACAGTAACAATTATAAATTCCCTAAACTTGCAAGCACACAAGATGAACCACCATATTCATCCAGTGCATTTTTGCTAAAAAGAAAGGCATGGTGCAGATGGTATTCTTTCTTCGTACTAAAAATTCAAAAAGGAGGATTCTTGATTATGAACCAAAAAAAATTAAAAAAAAATATCGCAGACACACAGTTGGAAGATACAACAGAAAGCACCATGCAACAAGGCAGGGACTGTTTTTTATCCTACAGGTTTGAAATTATGGAGGATAATAATATTTATTCTGTATCATTTAATGGAAAACTGACAGACGAAGAAACAAGAAAAATGTTAGAATCAATACAAAATTGCCTTTATGAAAAAATACCAGATGCTATCCAGATGTATCTGTACCAGAACAATCTTGCATATTCTGGTTTTGTTTCCACCAAAAAGCCATTAGAACACAGCAAAGTTATGGAACTGGCAGGTTCGCTTCTGTACCCAGGCAGCAACAGTAGTTTGGATAGTTATTTTAGAAATGCAGATACCTGTTATGTAATTGCAGACCATCAAAAATGGATTTCTGAAAACTGCTGCCGGGGCTGTTATTTTGCAGTAAAAATAGCACATCCAATAGACAAAGGGCTATACCAGTACCATATTATTGGCCAGACTTTCAATTATGACGAAACTACTGGTGATGAATCTGGATATTTTGCAATCAGGACAAACAGAGATGATGGATATCTGGACAATATTGTTATATCAGACAGCGAACCAGTACTGCCATCATTTGGCTGTATAGATTTGGTATCACTCCTTTTAAATATTGATAGCATGCAAACAGCAGAGCAAGTGATAGAAATTGCAGTAAAATAAATAGTCTATAATAGTGATAAAGGGGAGGAGGAAGATATTCTTTTAAAAAGCCCTGTACAATTCTATGTACAGGTTTTATAATACAAGTATTTCTATAACAGAAAAAATTCTCCTCTTCCCAATTTTCCCTTATCTTTTTCTCTCCTGCTGCCCATAACAATGCCAATATATGTAATTACATCACCTTATACTGCCTGCTGCCATATAGCAATTTTTAACACAAAAAGCATATCATGTATCTAATACACAAAAATGTTTCTATGAGGTTTTTATATACATTCTGATGCTATTTCTAAATATACCATACAGCTCACCCGGACCTTCCTCTTCCTTCTTCAATTTTTAATACATTTTTACCTCCTTCTGTCCACCAAAATTTTTGATGCATATATACAATCGGAAAATGGCAGCAGAAAAACAGAGGATAGCCTGTGGTCATCAGATAAATGTAGGGAAGAAAAAAACGAAAAAAGAAGAGGAGGGGTTTGGTGGCTGCAAATACAGGCTTCACTATATCTGTAAAATATATATGGCAGCAGATTTATGTCACACTTACCTAATACTGCAAAAATGGCTCTGTATGGCTGCATGCACATTTTCTACCATATTGATATCCGACTCAATAAAACCTTCCTCTTCCCTTTTTTATTTTTCATTAGTTTTTTTACTTTGGTTATGAAAAATTTCTTCAATAAAAACAAACCAAAGATTTTACTCCTTGGTTCATTGAATTTATTCATTTTTTGCACTAAGCTTTACTGCTGCCAGTGTATTTTAATTTAGATTTGCGATAAAGAAGGTTCTGGAATGTTTTTCGCCTCTTCAATGGCTTTCTTTTCCAAAATTGCGATCCTTCGATCCAGCTCCTATTCTGACATATTTTCAACTTCTATTGACATTTATTAGCTGGACTTTTATACTCTTCTTCATGATTTTTAATATCCACAATCTCTTTATCTTTCCCACATACTTTACAATTACTATTTTTCTTTTCAAAATTTACTATACGCATTTTCATAGACAACCCATTAAAAACAAGCATTTTCCCACCAGTAATTCCCCAGCACCTAAAAAATATTTTATAGCCTCTAATGCCTGAATACTTCCAATTATTCCAGCTACAGCACCAATGATTTCGGCTTCGGAACAATTTTGCACAGTGCCCTTAGGTGGAATTCCCTCAAAAATGCATCTATAGCATGGAATTCTCCTGGCACATATGTCATAACCTGCCCTTCAAATTGCAATATTCCCGCATGGGAAAATGCCTTTCCATTCAAAACACAGGCATCATTTATTAAAAACTTTGTTTCAAAATTATCAACTGCATCCAAAACAAAGTCATACTCTGTTATAATTGCCTCGGCATTATCCGCATTCAAAAAATATGGATATGCTTTTATTTCAATTTTATCATTTATCTTTGCTAATGCTTTTTTCGCAGATTCAGCCTTGTTCATCCCTTCTGTTTTTATACTATGTATAATCTGTCGCTGCAAATTAGAAACCGTAACGACATCTGCATCCATGATACCGGTTTTCCCAATACCAGCCCCTGCTAAATAAAGCGCTGCCGGAGCTCCAAGTTCCCCTGCGCCTACAATAAGCACACTGGCACTTTTCAATTTTTTCTGTCCCTCACTCCCAACTTGGGGAAGAAGCATCTGTCTGTCATATCTTCGAACTTCCTCTTTACTTAATTCCCTAAATTCACTTAGAAGCCACTCCCGATATCCTCCTGACAGATTATAAGCGTTAAATCCTTTTTGATTCAAATTTCCGGTTGGCCCAACACTTTTTTCACCATAAGCACAATACACAATCAATTTTTTATCATTTGGAAATCTATCGTAATTTCCATCGCTGCCATCCCAACAAATTGCTCATGGTATATGACCGTGCTGGTATGCATCCTCTCCTCTTATATCAATACATAAGTAATCATCCGCATCCATCACTCTCATTTGTTGAACCGGAATGTTTCTGTCTTCATTTTGTTTTCCCATATCAGTATTCCTCGTCTTCTGCTTTTTCAGCAATATCATCAACCGGCTCTTCCAATCCCTCAATCACAATGCCGTTCTTTTGTGCATAATCCCATAATGCCGCATGAATTGCCTCCTCTGCCAATAGCGAACAATGCACTTTCACAGGCGGCAGCCCATCCAGAGCTTCCATAACCGCTTTATTGGTAACAGCCAGTGCCTCCCGGACAGTTTTCCCTTTTACCAGTTCTGTAGCCATACTGCTTGTTGCCACTGCTGCACCACACCCAAATGTCTTAAATTTAACATCCCTGATAACTCCATGTTCATCTATATCAAAATACATCCGCATAATATCGCCACATTTTGCATTTCCAACAGTACCTACTCCGCTTGGGTTTTCTATCTCTCCTACATTTCTTGGATTGTTAAAATGATCCATTACTTTTTCACTGTACATCTTCAATTCCCTCCATTTTCTAAGATATATTACTTCTGTTTTTTCAAAAAATCTTCATACAATGGGGACATATTACGCAATCTCTCAACAATTTTTTTCAACTCATCTGCCACAAAACCAACCTCTTCCAACGTATTTTCTTCCGACAGAGTAATCCTTAATGAGCCATGTGCAATCTCATGGGGAAGTCCAATTGCAAGAAGTACATGGGATGGATCTAACGAACCGGAGGTACATGCTGAACCACTAGAAGCACATACTCCTAACTGATCTAATAAAATCAGTAATGATTCCCCTTCGATAAAGCGAAAACAAAAATTCACATTGTTTGGCAGCCTGTCCGTTCTATGTCCATTAAGCCTCACATATGGAATTTCTGCCAAAACCCTTTCAATGAGATGTTCACGCAAAATAATCTCGTTTTCAGTCCTCTCTTTCATGCTTTCCCCGGCAATCTGTGCAGCCTTGCCAAATCCCACAATCCCAGGCACATTGAGAGTTCCTGCCCTCCTGTTACGCTCCTGTGCCCCGCCATGAATAAAAGAACGGATTTTTATACCTTTCCGGATATACAGTATTCCTGTTCCTTTTGGCCCGCCAAATTTATGTCCGCTGGCAGAAAGCAAATCTATTCCCATACCATCCACCTGAATGGGAATATGCCCATATGCCTGTACTGCATCTGTATGGAACAATACCCCCTTCTCATGTGCAATTTTCCCTATTTCTGAAATGGGTTCTATTGTGCCAATCTCATTATTTGCAGCCATGACAGATATTAAAATAGTATCCGGACGAATGGCTGCTTTCAAATCTTCCACAGATATTTTTCCTGTCTCATCCACATCGAGATAAGTCACATCATATCCCTGTTTCTCCAGATATCCGCAAGTATGCAATACGGCATGATGTTCTATTTTACTGGTTATAATATGTTTTCCCTTAAACGAATAAGCCTCTGCTACCGCTTTTAAAGCCCAATTATCCGATTCACTTCCCCCACTTGTAAAATAAATTTCTTCTACGTCTGCACCAATTAACTTAGCCGCCCGTTTTCTCGCATGGTCAACTGCTTTCTTACTCTCTCCTGCAAAACGGTACACCGCTGATGGGTTACTGTATGTCTCCCGGAAAAAAGGGAGCATCTCATTTAACACTTCCTCACTTACCCGCGTAGTTGCTGCATTATCCAAATAAATCAGATTATCCATAAAAAGTACACCCTCTTTCTTAAAATCTACATTTCTTTTACATTTTCCTATTTAACCCATGTATTTAATATGTTTATCAGGTAAATTATAGCTTTGCTTTGTTTGGCTGTCAATAGTTATCCTCTTACAAGATAACAAGTTTTCTCTATTTTTTTGCTTCTCTTGTATCACCCGGACCTTCTATTACAGTAGTCTCCTCTGCCAACCACAATATGATAACCCACACTTTCCATACGTTCTTCCAAACAATTCCTGCACTCTGCCGCTTCATCTCCCGTACAGACTTTCCCATCATATAATTGATATTTATCTCGTACCCCCAATGGAGACAGGTTTGGCATTACTACATTGGCACCTGCCTCTATTCCCAATTCACGTCCTCTGGGATGGATTGTGGCTAAGGCTGTAGTTGCCGGCAACAACAAACCGGGCTGCTGGATACGCAATAGACTTAAAAGGTATAACACCAATTCCATGCTCCCCTGACTTTCTTTGGCAAATGGCGTGTCGCAATGTGGAATAAAAGAACCTATTCCAACCATCGCCGGATGAAGCTCCCTAACAAATTGAAAATCCTCTGCCAAATGTTCTGCTGTCTGTCCCGGACTTCCCACCATAAATCCGCATCCTGTCTGAAAATCAATCTCTTTCAGTTTCCACAAGCATTGTTTACGGTGTTTTATTGATAAACTTTGTGGATGCAGTTTTTGATAATGAATTTCATTTGCGGTCTCATAACGCAGCAAATAACGATCTTCCCCTGCCTCCCAAAATCGTTCATAACTTTCCCGTTCATGTTCACCAAGAGACAGCGTAATAGCACAATCAGGAAAGGTTGTCCGAATCTGCATCTTCTATCATAATATTGTTCCTCCTCCGGCTATCAGACTGCCATCATATAATACCAATGCCTGCCTCGGTGTTAACGCCCTCTGTGGCTCTAAAAAAATGCACTCATACAAATCATCCCCTGCCTGCCGCACCATACATCCGGAGCCCTTGTGATTATAATGTATCTTGCCCAAATAAATCTTGTTTTCTGAAAAGTCTGGATTTGACATATAGTTGACTTGAGAAATATACACTTTTCCGAACAGAATATCCTTCAATTGTCCGATTACAATTTCATTCGTTTCCAGTTTGATTCTGGCCACAAATGCCGGATATCCTAAAGCCAGATTTAATCCTTTACGTTGCCCTACCGTATAATGAATGATTCCACGGTGTCTGCCAAGTACATGCCCCTGCATATCCACAAAATTACCCGGCTCAGATTTCATTCCCACAGCCTCTTCTATATAGGATGCATAATCGCCATCTGGCACAAAACAAATCTCCATACTATCCGGTTTATGTGCAACCGGCAGCCCCACTTCATCTGCAATCTCTCTCACTCTGTCTTTTTCATATACTCCTATTGGCATCATGGTTCTCGCCAGTTGTTCCTGTGTCAAATTGTATAGAGCATAGCTCTGATCTTTTTGGGCTGTTACAGACTGTTCAATAGCATAGCGCCCATTGTTCATATGACGTATTCTCGCATAATGACCTGTTGCAATGTAATCCGCTCCGATTTCCATGCTGCGCTTTAATAACGACTCCCATTTAACATACCGATTACAGGCAATACATGGATTGGGCGTATGTCCAATTTGATATTCCCGTATAAAATAATTAATAACCTTTGTCTGAAATTCTCTCTTAAAATTCATAACATAATGAGGAATATCTAATACCTGTGCCACCCTTCTTGCATCTTCTACCGCACTAATACCACAACACCCTCCTTCTGCTTCTTGTTTTTGACGATCTGTATCTTGCCAAATCTGCATTGTCACACCAATCACATGATACCCCTGCTCTTTTAATAAATATGCAGCCACTGATGAATCTACCCCGCCAGACATAGCCACGACTACCGTCTTCTGCCTGCTCATCCATTTACCTCCGTCTTGCCCATGTTTCCAATACATTATGATAGCCCAGTGATACCAATTTGAACATGTAATTGAGCCTAATAAATGCTAAATAACATATTGATCTACTAAAAGTCCATGTTGCCATTCCAACATATCTTCTAATGTAATTTCCTCTAATACACCGTTTATTGCTGCATCCAGCCTTTCCCATACTTTATAATTAACACAGGTTTCTTTATTTTTACAGACAATACCATTTTCTCCCACGTAATCTGCCGGTGACATATTACCTTCTACTGCTTTTAATATCTGCCCAACTGTATATTCTTCCGGTAGATACCTGAGAGTATAACCACCGTTCTTTCCCCTTAAACTTTGCACCAAAGCTGCTTTTTGTATTCCTGAAACAATCTGCTCCAGATACTTTTCAGATATATGCTGCCTTCTTGCTATATCCTTTAAACGAACCGGCTGTCCCCTGCTGTAAGTTGCCAAATCAAGCATAAACTTTAGTGCATTTTTTCCTCTTGTTGATATTCTCATAAAGCAAAAACCTCCTGATATATCCGTTTATTATTATTTCTTATACCAGCATCCATAATTATCTACTTTCCTGTCATCTCTAACATACGATCCAACGGTTTTATTGCTGCCATCCTCAAATCTTCGGTAATCTCAATATCTCCCTGCAAAGTTTTCAATTTATTTAATACATTTTCTACCCGTACCTTTTTCATGTTCGGACAAAATTGCCAATGTCCCACAGAATAAAACCTTTTATCAGTATTTCTCTGCATCAGCTCATAAAAAATGCCAATCTCCGTACATATAATAAAAGCACTGCAATTGGATTGTTCCACAAAATCTATTATTTGTGATGTACTGCCAATAAAATCAGCGAGCTCCAAAACCTCTTCTGTACACTCCAGATGTGCCAATACCAATGCATCTGGATGAATTTGTTTAGCTGCTCTTATATCAGTGCTATGAATACTTTTATGTACATGGCAAAAACCATCATTAAATATAAACTTCTTTTTCGGTACTTGTTTAGAAATATAATGAGCCAGATTATAATCGGGAATAAAATAAATATATTTATTTGGCAATGCTCTTACAATTTTTAAAGCATTTGAAGAAGTTACACATACATCGGATTCAGCCTTTATTTCTGTTGTGGAATTTACATAACAAACAACCGCAACATCATTATATTTTCTTCTGACCTCATGTATTTTCTCTATATCTGCCATATGAGCCATTGGGCAATCAGCACTGTCATCCGCCATATACACTTTCTTTTGTGGATTTAAAATTTTTGCACTCTCACCCATAAATACAACGCCACAGAATAATATATTTTCTTGTGCTATCATCGTTGCTTTTTTCGCAAGATAGTATGAATCGCCAACAAAATCTGCTATTTCCTGCACTTCCCCATCCACATAATAATGTGCCAGAATCACCACATCTTTCTCCTTCTTTAATTGTATAATTTCATTTCTTATATTCTTATCTACCATTTTCTGCTCCTTGCTGCTTAATCCCCTGTAGCTCACAATTTTTTGTGTAGTTTTACAGCATCACTCTATCCTTAAATTTTTCCAGTGCCGCCAGATAATCCATTCCAATTTTACTGATATGCATATCTTTCCGTGTAAGATAACCGATTGTCATTTTTTCATTGGAATTAAGACGTACCGCAACATAATCCGCGCCATTCAGTTCTTCACAAATAATGCCGGAACAAATTGTAAATCCTTGAATCCCTATCATTAAATTCAAAAGGGTTGCCCTGTCACTGGCTTTTATCAATTTCTTATAGGGCAGCGTACTTAAAACTTCCTCCGCAAAATAAAAGGAGTTAAGCTCTCCCTGGGCAAAAGAAAGACAAGGATACTCCATAAGTTCCTCCAGTTCAATTCGCTTCTTTCCCGCCAGCGGATGCGTTTTTGCCATATAGACATACAAACCACAATCAAAAATCGGGTGAAATTCCAAACGGTAATCTGTAAATATTTTTTTCAAAACCTGTTTATTAAAATCGTTTAAATACAAAATCCCCAGTTCTGATTTGCAGTTCCTTAC
This sequence comes from uncultured Eubacterium sp., assembly GCA_948759685.1. The sequence continues at coordinate 18,113 of CAQBGY010000014.1, read as the reverse complement.
ATTTTCAATTACCCTGTAGGTCTTTTCTTCATATATTTCAAATTCATAGTCATTCATTCCATACTGTTTGATGGTTTCAATAAATGCCTGGACCGCAAAGGTATAATGCTGCAGGGATACGCTGAATTTCTGTTTCGTTTCCTTTTTGGTAACATATTTTGCCTCCAGCAATTCATATTGTTCTAACACCTGCCTTGCATACCCTATAAATTCTTCCCCCTCTGCTGTCAGGGAAATACCCGTTTTCGACTTGTTAAAAATCTGTATCTCCAATTCCTTTTCCAAACTGGCAACCGCTCCTGACAGACTGGGCTGTGAAATATATAGCTTTTTTGCTGCATCATTCATTGAATGTTCTCCAGCTGCACATACAGCATATTTTAATTGTGTCAGTGTCATATCATCCATTTCTTCCTTTTTATAAAATAATCCGTAAATATCATCCATATCACAAGTATTTCTCACAATTTCTTCCGTCCATCTTTTGCCTACTGCTAAAATACATATCAGCCTAATAGGTTTATATGTATTGATTCCCCCCCCCATAAGTACGTTATACTTTGAAAAAAAGGAGGAAACCTATGATTTCAACAAGAGGACGTTATGCCCTGCGTATGATGATCGACCTTGCCATGCAGGATACAGACAAATATACCCCGTTAAAGGATATTTCCGAAAGACAGGGCATATCTGAAAAATATATGGAGATTATTATAAAACAACTGGTAAAGCATAAACTAATTCACGGCCTCAGGGGCAAAGGCGGCGCCTACCGGACATCCTCAAATGAAAACACGTGCAGAAATTTTTTTGCACGTTCTGTCTGAGGATGTTCAAAAAATTCTTTTGCCGTTCCCTCTTCCATAATTTTACCCTCATCAATAAATACAATCCGGTCTGCAACTGCTTTCGCAAACTGCATTTCATGTGTAACAATCAACATCGTTTTTCCCTGTTTTGCCAGTGACAAAATGACATCCAGCACCTCCCTGACCATCTCCGGGTCAAGTGCAGCAGTTACCTCATCAAATAGCAGAATTTCCGGATACAGAATCAAGGCACGCACAACCGCCACCCTCTGTTTCTGCCCGCCTGATAGTTGTCTTGGGTAACTGTCTGCTTTATCCGCCAACCCCACCTTTTTTAGCAGCTCCAATGCCTCCTCTTTTACTTCATCCTTCTTTCTCTTTTGCACTTTGACCGGGGACAGCATGATATTTCCAAGCACACTGAGATGTGGAAAAAGGTCATAGCTTTGGAAAACCATGCCCACTTTCTGTCTCAAAAGGCCTGCATTTTCCTTCGTTCCAGATATTTCCTTCCCCTGGACTCTGACACTCCCGGACTGTATCTCCTCCAATCCATTAATACACCTTAATAAGGTGCTTTTTCCACAGCCGCTTGGTCCTAATATTACGACTACCTCCCCCTCCTGCACATTCATGTCCAAATCATTCAGTATGATATGTCCGTCAAATTTTTTTACAAGATTCCTAATCTCTAATACGGTATCCGCCATACGCTAACTCCATTTCCTTTCCAAGTACCGGGCTGTCATGCTGACAGACCAGCAGATGACAAAATATAAAATGAAAATCACCAAAAAAACCCCAAACGCTGCATTCGGACTTACCATGCGGTTTGCCTCGATAATCTGCTGCCCCACCTTTAACACCTCCACAACACCAATCATCAATATCAGGCTGGTAGTCTTTATCATACGGGTAATCAGATTGATGGATACCGGAATCAGCCTCCGGAGTGTCTGCGGTAAAATAATATAAAAATATGTCTGTCTCCTGCTTAATCCCAATGCCTTGCTGCTCTCATACTGATGCCCGGGAATACTAAGCAGTGCGCTTCTAACTAAATCTCCCATTTCTGCAGTTCCCCACATGACAAATACAATAACGGCCGCAGTCTCCCCTGGAAGATTCCAGCCCATACTTCTGGTAGTCCCAAAAAACACAAGGAATAAAAGTACCAGCTGCGGCATAATCCGGATAAATTCCAGATAAAATTTTGTCAAGAACCGAACCAGCCTGTTCTTTCTTGTCATCAAAATTCCCAAAAGAATCCCAAGAGGAATACTGATAGCAATGGACAGCAGACTGATTTCTACTGCAATCCAAAGCCCATCAAGCAGCCGGAGCAGATTATTGCCTTTCAGCAGAACCTCAAGTCCCAAATCCGGCATAGCGTACCCTCCTCTCCACGACAGCCCCCACAATGGATACCGGCAGTAAAATCATCAGATAGAATGCCACTAACAGTGCAAGGCTTTCCGTTGTCTTATAATACAAACCAATTAAATCTTTTGCCGTAAACATTAAATCCATCAGGCTGATTGCTGAAAATACACTGGTTTCTTTGAGCAGGAAAATGATATTCGCCAAAAATGCCGGAATACTTGTTGAAACAGCCTGCGGCAATATAACATAGCGCATCGCCTGCATCCTGTTCATTCCCAGGCTGTATGCACTCTCCCGCTGAATATTTTCTACACTGTCCAAACCGCTCCGGAACGCCTCTGCCATATAACTCCCGCCCAGAAAAGCCAGACCTGCCACACCGCAAACCTCCGGTGTCAGGACAATCCCTATTTTTGGCAGACCATAATATATAAAAAACAACTGTACCAGAAGAGGTGTGTTGCGGCTGACTTCTATATAAATTATCACAAACCGCCGCAGCACCGGAATTTTTTCATACAAAATTAATGCACAAAACAGACCGGTAACGATTGACAGCAAAATCCCCTCTATTCCTAACTGTACTGTTAAAACAGCCGCACGTTCGTATAAGGGCAAAACACGTTCTATGTATGCAAAATCCACCATGACACCTCCCGTCTGGAATTACTCTTCACTCTTGCCACCTTCCACGACCAGCGTTTCCTTATATTGATCCCCATAAGTTTCCGTCAGCGTTTCATCATAGTCCTTGTGAAAGAACTGCTCATCGCCCAATTTCTTAATGTCCTCGTTAATCCAATCCAATAACGTTGTATTTCCTTTGCTTACTGCAGGTGCAATCGTATCATTGCTGCCCAGACTTGGGATGCCAACGGTATAACCGTCATTCTGCAGGGAAAATGCAATCACTTCCGTATTATCATTTGCCCATGCAACACCTGTTCCATTTTCAAAAGCCTCTTTTGCTGTTGCATAAGAATCAAATTTCTGTAACGGGATATCCGGATAATTCTCTGTCAGATATGTCTCAGCAGTCGTTCCGGAAATGATGATAATTTTATCGTCCTTATTCCAGTTATCCAGACTCTTAACTACATTGTCATTTCTGCTGACTACGCCTAATGCCACATTCATGTACGGCAGTGCAAAATCAACTTCCTCCTTACGTTCATCCGTTACCGTAAAATTGGCAAGAATGATATCCACCTTTCCGGTCTGCAGGTACTCAATCCGGTTCGCAGCCTCTGTGGAGACATAATTTGCCTTTACCCCCAGATCCTTTGCCAGACGGTCCGCAAAATAAACATCGTATCCCTGGTAATCTCCATTTTCATCCACATAGCCAAATGGATTTTTATCAGAAAACACACCAATATTTATTGTTCCATCTTTTTTTATTTCATCCAGCGTCCGGTATATGGTTTTCTCCTCTTTTCCAGATGCTTTCCCATTATCTGTTGCTTTGCCGCTTTCTGCTGATTTGCCGCAGCCTGCCAGCCCCATAATTAACACAAATGCCACTCCTAATGCAACCCATCTTTTTAACTTACTCATTTTCATTTCTCCTTTCAAAATTTCTATGCACTTCTTTTATCAATCCGATTTACAAGCCATATTCCTACTTCCTGAAAAAGCTGGACAATCAATACAAGAAATGCAACTGTAACAAACATAATATCCGTCTGATAGCGATAATACCCATAGTTAATAGCAATCGCACCCAGTCCTCCTCCGCCAACGAATCCAGCCATAGCAGAATATCCAAGAATCGTTGCCATAGATATAAGCCCACCTACCAAAAGCGATGGTTTCGCTTCTGGCAAAAGCACCTTATATATAATCTGTAACCGCGAGGAACCCATAGACTTAGCTGCCTCTATCACACCTGCATCCACTTCTTTCAATGAAGACTCAACCATCCTTGCCACATAAGGTGCTGCCGCTACTACTAATGGAACGATTGTCGCCGTAGAACCAATTGTTGTTCCCACAATCAATCGGGTTAATGGTATAATTGCCACCAATAAAATTAAAAATGGTACAGAACGCAGCAGGTTTATCAGAATCCCTGTTACCAAATGAATAATCCTGCCGGGACATATTCCGTTTTTGTCTGTAATAAAACAAATCACTCCTAAAGGAATCCCTATCACATAGGCAATGAAGGTAGAAACCAATGTCATATATAATGTTTCTTTTATTCCGCCAGCCAATAACTCTATCATCTGTTGGTTCATCCCACACCTCCCCCTTCCATAAAGTGAATTCCTTTTTTTCTTAGCATTTCTTTCACGATGACTTGTTTCCCCGGTTCCTCCGGCATCTCTATCAGCATTTGACCAAATGCTTTTCCACCAATATTTTCTGTATTGGCCCCCAGAATATTAAGCCGTATGCCACTTTCCAGTACCAATGCGGCAAAAACCGGTTCAAACGAGGATTGCCCATCAAAAGCAATCCGGATACTGTACCTGTCTGCGTCCGAACCTGCTTCATCCTTATCCGGCAATATGAGCCTTTTCGCTGTTTCGGATTTGGGATTCAGAAATACTTCCTTTACCTCATCGGCTTCCTCTATAATTCCTTCACTCATTACAGCTACTTTGTCACAGACCTGCTCAACTACACGCATTTCATGTGATATGATAATAATCGTTACCCCAAGCATTTCATTAATGTGTTTTAAAAGTGCCAGAATAGACCTTGTTGTAATGGGATCTAAGGCACTGGTCGCCTCGTCACAAAGCAAAACTTCCGGATTGGTCGCCAGTGCCCTTGCGATGGCAACCCTTTGTTTCTGCCCTCCTGACAACTGGGACGGATAAAAATTTTCTTTTTCTTCCATGTCTACCAGTCTTAATAGTTCTTTGGCCCGCTTTACCCTGTCATTTTTTGAAATCCCTGCCAGTTCCAGAGGATAACATATATTTTTCAACACATTCCTCTGCTCCAATAAATTAAACTGCTGAAAAATCATTCCCATCTTTTGTCTGGCAAGACGTAATTCCTTTTCACCGGCAGATGTCAGCTCCTGATTCCCAAAATATACTTTTCCTGACGTTGGTGTTTCCAACAGATTGATACACCGGATCAAAGTTGACTTTCCTGCACCCGAAAATCCAATAATCCCATATATTTCCCCTTTTGCAATATGAATGCTAACATCTTTTACGGCAGTCACTTTCTTGTTTTTGGAAGAAAATTCTTTTGTAATATGTTCCAAACGAATCATTTCTGCAGCCTCCCTTATCATCATGGATGGTTAAAAGATAGGAACTACTGCACCGTCATACTTATCCTCGATAAACTTTTTTACCTGCTCCGATTTCACTGCATCAATCAGTGCCTTTATCTTCTCCGCATTTTCATTTCCTTCCTTGACAGCAATAATATTGGCATATGTCTTGGCTGCCAGAGAATCTGCTCCTTCCGAAGCCAGAGCATCACTCAGTTTCAAATTTGCTTCCAGTGCATAATTCGTATTGATAGCAGCAACATCCACATCCTGTAATGCTTTTGGAACCTGTGCTGCCTCTAATTCCTTGATTTCAAAATTCTTTGGATTCTCCGCAATGTCTTTAACGGTCGCAGTAAGACCTGCATTTTCTTTCAGCTTAATCAGTCCCTGGTCCTGCAAAAGCAACAATGCCCTTGCCTCATTTGTGGTATCATTTGGAACTGCAATAACTGCCCCTTCTTTCAAATTTTCCAGACTGTCTGATTTTCCTGCATAAATACCAAATGGTTCATAATGGATATCCGCAACACTGACAATATGCGTCCCATTTTCTTTATTGAAATCTTCCAAGTAAGGCAGATGCTGGATATAATTTGCATCCAATTCCCCACTTTCCAGTGCTGTATTTGGTATAATATAATCGTTATATTCTACCACCTCTAATTTGTACCCCTGCTTCTCCAGTTCATCAGATACGGAACGTAAAATTTCTGCGTGCGGTGTAATACTTGCCCCTACTTTAATTACTTCTAATTCCTGTACGGAACCGGCATCTGCCTTTTTCCCTGCTGCATCATTGTTTCCGCATCCTGTGAGCAGTCCTCCCACGATACTTAAACTCAAAATCAACGGAATAATAATTTTTCCTTTCATGTCAAATCCTCCTTAATCTCTGTTATAAAATATATGTAACTTACTCTCTGCCTCTTACGCAAACAAAGGCGTTGACAAATATCTGTCCCCGGAATCAGGCAGTAACACTACGATAGTTTTTCCTTTATTTTCCGGTCTGCCTGCCAAAACAGAAGCCGCCTTTAAAGCTGCACCGGATGAGATTCCTACCAGTATACCCTCGCTGACCGCAAAAGCTCTGCCTTCTGCAAAAGCATCTTCATTTTCGACAGCAATAATTTCATCGTAAATATCAGTGTTTAAGATATCCGGCACAAAACCTGCCCCGATTCCCTGAATCTTATGCGGTCCTGGTGTCCCTTTTCCCAGCACCGGACTGTCAGCCGGCTCTACAGCCACGATTTTCACATCCGGATTTTTTTCCTTGAGGTATTCGCCGACGCCGGTAATCGTTCCTCCTGTTCCAACTCCTGCCACGAATATATCTACCTTCCCATCCGTCTGAGCCCAGATTTCCGGTCCTGTAGTTTCCTTATGTACTGCCGGATTCGCTGGATTTACAAACTGCCCCAGTATCACCGCCCCATCGGTCTCTTTCTGCAGTTCCTCCGCTTTGGCTATGGCTCCTTTCATACCTTTTGCACCTTCTGTCAAAACCAATTCAGCTCCATACGCTTTCAAAAGATTTCTTCTCTCTACACTCATGGTATCCGGTAATGTCAGAACCGCCCGGTATCCTTTTGCCGCAGCAACTGCTGCCAGACCAATTCCCGTGTTTCCACTCGTTGGCTCAATAATGGTTGCCCCCTCTTTTAAGATTCCTTTTCTTTCTGCATCCTCTATCATAGCCAGTGCAATACGGTCCTTCACAGAACCTGCCGGATTCAGATATTCCAGCTTTGCCAAAATAACAGCATCTGTTACTTCCGCCTGTCTGCTATAGCGGTTCAGTTTCAATAACGGTGTCCCGCCAATCAGTTCCAATGCATTTTCTTTTATTTCACTCATAATTCATCCTCCATTTTAATTTTTGCACAAAAAAACAGCTGTCATATACTCCCAACAACTGTAGTTTCTCACAATATCATATACTACTTGCCGGCCGTACATGGAATACAATTCTTATTTCTGCATGTCATATAATGACAACACATACCCCTTCTCCTGTTTTTTTCATTCATTTTCCTCATACTGGCCATTCCTTTCTTTCCTACTTCAATAGTATGTTAATATGTTTTGTATTATAACCATGCATACACGCTTTGTCAATACTACCGCTTCCAGTTTTTTTCTATTGCATCTAATAGGTATTTCCTATTACCTGTGATATTGTCACTGTCTATACATATCCTTTTCAGTTTTTGCAGTGCCTCTTTCAAAACACTTCTCGGACATGCCACGTTAATTCTCTGAAAACCTCTCCCGCATTCTCCGAAAATCTTACCGCTGTCCAGCCACAATTTTGCCCGGTGAATGATACGCCGGTCAAGTTCTTCTGCATCCAGTCCCAACCCCCTGCAATCCAGCCAGACCAGATAAGTTGCCTCCTGTTCCACCAAAGCCACACCGAGCAAATATTCTTTTACATACTGTCTGGTATATGTAATGTTATCTTTTACATAAGCCATCATAGCCTGATACCATTCTCTGCCTTTAGAATATGCTGCCTCACATGCCGCCAGTCCCATAATACCCAGTTGGCTGATTCCTGCCGCATCCAATTCCCTCCGGAATTTTCTACGCAGTGTATGGTTCGGAATAAAGATGTTTGACAACATCATTCCCGCCAGATTAAATGTTTTGCTTGGTGAGGTACAGATTATGCTGATTTCTTCCAACTCCTTTTTTAGTCCGGCAAATACATGATGCTCTCCCTGAAAAATAAAATCATGATGAATCTCATCACTAACGACTGTCACGCCATGTCTGACACAAAGTTCCCCAAGTCTGCTTAATTCTTCCAACGTCCATACCCGTCCCACCGGATTGTGTGGACTGCACAGCAGGAACAGGCGGACTCTCTCCTCCTTGATTTTCCTCTCAAAATCTTCAAAATCTATATGATATTTATTGTCCCCGCCCAGATATAAATCACTGCTTACCACTTTCCTGCCATTATCCCGAATCACCTCAGAAAAAGGATAATAAACTGGCTGCTGGATTAACACAGCATCCCCTGGCTCTGTATATGCCCTGACTGCCATCGCCAGTGCAAAAACCACACCCGGTGTTTTAATAAGCCATTTTTCCTGCGGCTCCCAGCCATGCCGTTCCTTCATCCAATTCCGGACCGCCTCAAAATAAGGAGTCTGCACTTCACTGTAACCAAAGATTCCGTGCTCCGCCCATTCCGCAAGGGCATCTTCCACATATGAGGAAGTCTTAAAGTCCATATCCGCCACCCACATCGGCAGCACATCCTCCGGCATACCCCGTTTCTTTGCAAAATCATATTTCAGGCACTTTGTATTTCTCCGGTCGATGACCGTATCAAAATCTAAATTACGCTCCATAATCATCCGTCTCCCCTTCAACACATATAGCAGGATTCTTCTTTATTTCATCAAAAACCTGTTCCAATTCCTCTAATAAATCTTTACTATTCTCAATACCTACCGACAACCGCAGGGTACGATCTGTAATACCATTTTGTTCCCGTATCTCCGGTGGGACATCGGCATGTGTCTGGGTAACCGGGTAGGTAATCAACGTCTCCACACCTCCCAGGCTTTCCGCAAACTTAATCATCCTGACCTTCTCTAAAACTGCCAGTGCAAAATCCTTACTCTCCACCTGAAAGGTAATCATTGCCCCAAAACCTCTTGCCTGCTTTTTCATAATCTCATGTCCCGGATGCAAGACAAGCCCTGGATAAATAACTTTCGTGACTGCTCCCTGCCCGGACAGCCAGCCTGCAATCTGCATCGCATTTTCCTGCGCCTTTTCCATCCGGATTCCTAACGTTTTGATTCCCCTCTGAATCAGGAAACAGTCAAACGGAGCCAGCCCCGCCCCCGTTGTTTTAATCAGGAATCGCAGCCTCTCACTGATATCTTCACGGTTTGTAACTAGAAATCCTGCCAGCGTATCATTGTGGCCTCCTAGATATTTTGAGCCGCTGTGTACCACAATGTCAGCGCCTAGCAAAAGCGGATTCTGAAAATACGGAGAAAGAAATGTATTATCCACAATCAGCAGAATATTGTGCTTTTTTGTAATTTTTGCAAGCTCTGCAATATCCGTTACATTCATCATGGGATTGGTCGGTGTCTCAATATAAACCGCTTTCGTATTTTCCTTTATGTACGTTTCCACATTTTCCCTGTAACAGTCAATACTTGAGAAAGAAACCCCGTTTTTTGCTGATATATTCCGAAATAAACGGATACTTCCACCGTATAAATCAGAATCTACAATCAGATGGTCCCCCGGAGCAAACAGTTCCATCATCAGGGTAATGGCAGCCATTCCAGTCGATAGGGCAAAAGCATCCATTCCGCTTTCCAAGGATGCCACCGTCTTCTCCAAATGCTCCCTTGTCGGATTCTGCAGTCTTGTATAATCATATCCCGTACTTTTCCCCACACCCGGATGGGCATAAGTAGCTGTCTGGTAAATCGGATAACTGATTGCCCCATAATTGTCACTGCCGCCTTCTTCTTCCTCCAGATGCAAACATCTTGTTTCTATCTCTCTTGCCATTCCATACATCTCCTTAAAATTTGTAATATCATATTTACTGTGCATATTTTTATTAAGAAATCTGCCGTCTCCACCGCTGCATACCAAGGCATTCCTCCTGCCTTTTTTCCGCCAGTTTCATTCCCTTCTTTACAAATCCTCCCTGAAACTGTTTACGGATTTTCCATGCGTAACGGTTATCCGCATCTTCAAATTTCCGGTATTGGAAATCGAGAATTTCCTGCACACCGGCCTGTATCTCTGCAAAAAAATTTTTCATCTCATCTATAATGTTTATGGCTGCCTGCGCCACGGAACAAATCCTGCCATTTGGCAGTGCGATTTTAACGGTTTTCAAATCATAATGTGCTGCATTCTTAAAATTCTGTACAGCGTGTACCTGATGCCGAACAGACAGTTCTTCTTCCGGCCTGCAAATCAGCCAGACCATCAATAACTGGGCGAACAGGACATCTTTTACTTCCAATCCTTCCACACATAACGGATTCAGGTCAAACATCCTCAGTTCGATATGATTTACACCATTTTTCCTCAAACTCTCCAGATTATTTTCCCCCGCTGGTTTCAGACGGACCGGATAATATAGTTCTGAAGGTGCCTTTAATAGTCCTTGAAGCACATACTGTTCAATGCTGTCTGCATAGGCCCCGACAGACTGATAATCAAGCACCGGGGCAAAGTCATTCCAATACCCCAGCTCACTGCACCGTACAGAAGCCAGCCCCATAAACACATCACCACTGCATACTCCCTTCTCCACAAAAGAGCTGTCAAGCAGCGGGCTTGCTGCTGTAACCGCCGTCAGTATCCAGCCATAAACAGCCAGAGAACCGGCAAGTTTCAAATATAATTTATCTTTATACTCCTGAAAACTGCTGCTGCCATGTATGCGGAAACTGCTCCGCAGCAACTCTTCAGAAAATGAGAAATTGACGTGAATCCCTGAAAATGTCATTCGGTATCTTCCATATTTATCTGACAGATAATCCCGGTAAAGCATCTTAAATTTTTCCACACCATCGAAAGCTGCAACCGGTATGTCATTCTCATTTCTTATATACGGCGGATTAGAAAACGGCCATAGGTATTCCCTGGCATTCAAACCGGATATTGCTTTCTGTATATTTATATAATGTTCCTGCAGTTCCCTCAATGCCGCCTCTGCTGTCGTATGAACCTTTGTATTGATTTCCGTCTGGTTCTCACAAAAATCCCTGACAATAAAATCACTGTCCTCAAACGGCTGCCTTGTATGGGAAAATGTCCCATCTTCCAGCACCCGTAAACTTTCTTTCTCCAGGCCAAACATGCCATCCATAATATGTTTTCTGATATATGAATCTTCTATATGCAGCATATAAATCCTCCTCATAAAGTCGAATAATCCAGAAAGAGCAGCCTCATTTTCTCAGGATCTTCCACATACTCATACCCATGATCTGTCCCTGTCTGCATCAGTTTTCCATTCTGAAATGCCAGTAATGTATTTAGCGGCAGAGGTTTCCACACTTGTCCGTCTAACGGAACCGTACTAAACACATAACCCCCATACCGCCTTGACAGATAAAGACTGTTCCGGCAGTTTGTATGGACATAAAGATATTCTCCATCAAATAATAAAAGGTTCAGTTTATTCCCATTGGCAATTTCACAGATTAAATCATCCACTACCCGGAAACGCTCCGATGCATCCAACGGGTATCCATTTTCCCTGTATCTGTCATTCATCCGGTCTGCAAGCAGATATAAAATCCTTTCGCTGTCCGTCTGCCCTTCCTGCACATAAAAATAGGAATCCATCATTTCCCCCTCAAATATGGTTCCGTTGTGTGCCAGCGTCCATGTCCGTCCCATCTCATCCTTTCTGATAAAAGGATGGCAGTTTTCATACTCCATATTTCCCTTTGTTGCCAGCCGGATATGGGCAATCATGCAATCCGATATAATCCGCTGGTTTTTATATTCGCGCAGTCTGGCACTCTTCGTGGCTGTTACCGCCTGCTTTTCCATCTGTACTGTACCATTTTCAAAAAATGCCATTCCCCATCCATGCGGATGTTTGTCTCCATGCGAAAAAAACACATCCAGCAAGTGATTCAGTTGTATTTTTCCGGGAGTATTCACTCCAAACAATTCACACATAAAGATTACCTCATTTCCTGATTCTTTAAACGATACCGATGGGACTCGGACCCACAACTTCGGCTTTGCAAGCCTATGCCATTCCAGCGGCCACGGCATCAGATACTTTTATTTACCTACTATGTTGATATGTTTATAATAACCTCTTTGTCCTGATTTGTCTAATTAAAAAAAACTGCAAGATGTTATAGCTTTTTCCTATAACATCTTGCAGTTTCAAAATATATTTTCCTGATGCAAACCATCTCATTCATCAGAATTTCCGCCCGTTCCCCTTCGGTCCTTTCCTTATTCTGCAAGCATAAGCGGAATCTCCCCAGCCTGCCCGATCCCTTTCATGTAACCCGGTAGCATCCAATAACTTTCCCGTTCTATATCTACTAATGGAACAATCCCTATAATTGGTTTCTTCATAACCATCCTCCAAAACAATGACTCTTTTCCCGTTGTTGGTATTTCGTCATATCAATACTTTTCTATTAACTTTATTACCGCAGTATTTGCATACGTCAAAGGTTCATTATGCACAAAAAAGGCAACCCTGTTAGAAGGGGCATAAAGTGTTTCAAGGATATCGCCCTCATACGGATTTAAAATATTTGCCAATGGTTGTCCGGTCTCTACTTCCTCTCCTGCCTTTACCATAGGCTCAAAAATACCAGACTTTGCCGTTTTTATCAAAAACATTTCCTCATCATGTACAACCTTTGAATGTATACGGTCAGGAACACTGTATCTTATCATTCCCTGCCCTGCCAAAAAATTCATCACTGCCAGAACTGCCTGGCCTGCACTATTGGGATCAATCCGGGAAGTAGTAGACGTATACAATGAAAATGCCTGTGTTTCCCACACCTGCCAGTTATAGTTTAATGTTGCTGTATCATAAGGCCTTACTTTGCGGATAATCACATAGGGAAGACCAAACTGCTTTGCTGTCTCAGTATCACTGAATCCCTCATCCATCAGCCGCACATGGGGAACAAAATCCCCCGGCATGTAAAAAGATGTAAACTGAATACCAAACTGATACTCTGAAATCTCTTTAAAAACACCATCTGCAATCCTCTGGGTAGTTTCCCCCTGATTATATCCTGGAAACATTCTGTTAATATCCGTATTATCTGTTGACCAGAACCTTTTCTGTATATTCATGGAATACGGATTGATGGAAGGCAGGATTAATATTTTATGCCCATCTGCAATTCTTCCTTCCTCCTCAAGCTGCTTCATTTTCTTTAACAGCCTGGAACAGCAATACAGCTGCTGCACTTCATTTCCCCTGGAACTCCCCACAATACAGACTGACTTTTTTCCTGTCCCAAATTCATATCCTGTCACACGGAATGCATCCCTGTACAGCCCCTTCATTTCATAAATTACTCTTTTATTCATAACCGCATACCTCCTTTTTCAGCAGCCGTCCCATAAGAGAACCCTCCACTACAACCGGATAATCTCTTATGGTAAAAAGCATGCCGTCCTCTGGAGCCTGCACCTCATCCAAAATCTTTCCACATAATGGATCTACAATCTGTCCTATGGTTTCATCTTTTTTCAATTTTGCACCATGCTGTACCGCTGGAATAAACACACCCCCAACACTTGCATTCAGATAACAGACATCCTCAGAATTTCGTGAAATAATTGGTTTTCTTACTGGTTTTACCTCCCCCTTCCAAATTCCCATCTTCTTCATCATCTGAAAAATTCCATCCACCATCTGCTCTCCATATCTCTGTGTTATGCGCATCCCTACCCCCATTTCTACTACCAGTACCGGAGTTCCGATATGGTTCAGGCTGTATGCAAAGGTAGATTCTAACACCGTACTGGCTCCATGTACCCAGATAAAATCAACATTAGCCTCCTCTGCCATTGGTATAAGGACATCCTGATGCAGCTCATTAATACGAATCTGCGGTATTTCTGTCAAATAGATATTGCTGGCATGAATGTCAAACACACAGTCAGCGCCCGCCACATCCTCCATAATCCGGGCAACCACATAATCCATCATACCTCCATCAATATCCCCCGGAAATAAACGGTTCATATCCAAATCAAATGCCGGAATCCCCCTGGTAATTGAATCAATTCCCAGAGGATTCATTGCCGGATAAATATCTACAATTCCTGCCAGGCATTCTTTGTTCTGTTCTATACGCCTTTGCAATTCAAAGCATACATACTGTCCCTCCAGTTCATCTCCATGTATACCGGTAACGACACTAATGCGTTTCATATCATCTGTAAAATTCTCTGGCGCAATGCGGTTTTTCCTAATTTCCAGCATCTCATCTACGGGCAGCCCCACAGCTGCTATCGTCTTTATCATGTTATTCTTTCCTTTCTCACTCACATTTTTCCACTAAAACAGATACCGTCTGCGACTGTGCCCCGCCATTCCACATAAGCCCCCGGTTAATCGCACAATCTGATGCATCCCTGCCATGGCCAAGTTTAATATAATGGTCTAATACCAGACAGTCATTTGTCGGGTCAAATGCAACCCACCGGTCACCACAAAGCACCTCTGCCCAGGCATGGCTTGCACCTTCACCAATAATCAGCCCACATACATACCGTGCAGGGATTCCCGCCATCCGAAGCAGTGTAATATAAATATGTGCATAATCCTGACAGACGCCTCTGCCCAGCCCCCATGCCTCATCTGCGGTAGTATTAACCTGTGTGGTCCCCGGCACATAAGAAAAATCCTGATGCAGCCTGTGCATTAATGCCATGCATATTTCATAAGGTTCCTTACACTTTGATAAATCCTGTGACTGGTAATATTCCGAAAGTCCGGAACCGGGCACACACTTTCCATGGGGAACACGGAAAATACCGGTTATTCCATCCCCGGCCTCCTCCTCATAATCTGTCTGAAGGATTTCCACATCCCCGATGGCCTGAAAGATAAACTGATTATGAGGCTCTGTCTCACAGCCATATATCTGCCTGTTTCCAAAAGAATCCTCTCCCCAGGAATACGTCGTTTCAGGCAATACAGAAAGCTTTAGTCCCAGTAAATGCTGCCTTGCATCTTCTTTGGGAATGCATTTAATTGTAAAATAACACCTGCCGACATATTCCTCATACTTAATTTCCATCTTATACTCAAAGTGCAATACTGCCACAAAATCACTCCTAACCTGTAACCTGTTACTATCCATGGTAACAGGTTATTACTATACAATTGCCTCAACATTAGATACAATTTTATAGTAATCCAAATCAGGGTTTTCCACAAGGTTTTTCATCTGCCCAAGTTTTACCTTATCATAAACCAGCCCGCTCCTTTCCACCCTTGGAATCATGCGGCACACCTCTCTTATCAGTTCCTCCCTTGATACCTTCAGCCGTGCATACATATCAATACGCTCAATCCGTTTTCCTGCTTTAATCATATTCCTTACCTGTTCAGAATCAATCTGGTCATCGGCAATTCCCCAGAACGATAAAATATGGTCAAGAAGATACTGTAGTTCTATCAGCGGTGACTTGCTTACTGCCGCCTTATTCATATCATAGACAGCAAGCTGTATATAAGAAAGTGTTTCCGAGCCAATGCTTTCCCTAAGTACAATGGCATTATCATATGCCCTGTTAAGATTGCTGATGATAGAATCCGTATTGTCTGCATCAAAAGGATAACGCCTCAAAAAATCTTCCTTCGATAAATAAATGTTTGGTATATCAATGGATTCACAAAATGTCTGATAACTGTCAACTGTTTCATCAATCATGCTGTCAAACCTCTGAAAATAGAAACGAAGTGTCGTATATACACGCTCCGTATATCTTCCCAGCCAAAACAAATGATCTGCCTGTTCTACTGATATAATACCCATGTGTCTTTAAAACCTCCTCCCTGTGATGAATTCACAATAAACGAATCTGAATTTCTGGAAAACCTCGTCAGTCCGCTTTTCCAGACTAACGGTTCCTCTGCCATAACTACAAATGCTCTCAAATCTGCCTTTCTCGGCACAATTTCCCCATTATCCACAATATCCAGATCCTGAAAATCAATCACTTCCTGCGCAATAAACCTTCTTGGCTTTCTCTGTAACAGGGAAATAAAATCCTGCTTCTGCTGCTTTGTCATGGAACTGCCAAATACAACACCATAACCTCCTGCCTCTGCTACATCCTTCAATACCAAATCATCAAAATGAGCCAGAACATACTTCATATCTTCCTCATAAAAAGGCAGATAGGTTGGTGCATTACTAAGAATTGGTTGTTCGTCTAAATAATACTGAATCATCTTAGGCACAAAATAATAAATTCCCTTATCATCTGCTACACCATTTCCTGGTGCATTGATAAGTGCCACATTCCCTTTCCTAAACACTTCATAAAGATGTGGAATACCTATCAGGGATTCCGGGTTAAAGTTCATCGGATCCAGATACTCATCTGATATTCTGCGGTATACCGCTCCCACCCTTTCCCTTGTGCCATCTGAAGCAATATAGTACAGTATGTCATTTTCTACAACCAGTTCAGAACCCGTTGCAAGATGCGCCCCTGTCTTTTCCGCCAGATAGGAATGTTCAAAATAGGCGGCATTATATCTTCCCGGCGTCAAAATCACTGTATGCCCTCCCGGGTTCACATAATCCATCGCTCTCCGGAGCAAATCCGCATAATTACGGTTGTCCTCCAGCCTGTAATCGTGAAAGGTATCCGGAGAACTTCTTCTACACAATTCCCTGGCAATCATGGGATAGGATGCCCCGGAAGGCACCCTTAAATTATCCTCCAATATATACCAGTTATCATCCTTTCCCTTTACCAGATCAATTCCTGATATGTGGGAATAAATATCTTTTGCCGGGACTACCCCCTCACATTCTGCCATATATCCACTGGAAGCAAAAATAAAATCCTCCGGGACAACTCCATCTTTCACAATCTGTTTCTTACCATAAATATCTTTTAAAAACAAATTTAAAGCCATAACACGCTGCTTTAGCCCTTTTTCCAAATGGCTGAATTCCTCATGTCCAATAATCCTTGGAATAGAATCAAAGGGAAACAACTGTTCTTTAAAAACATTATTTTTATAGATTCCAAATTTTACCCCATAGCGTGCTAACAGTTCATTGATTTTGTCTGTGTGCTTTAATAATTCTAGCTGATGCATGGCAATTCCTCCTTCCAAATATTTTCATAAAATGCCAAAAGGCGCCCTGCTTATCGCAGAACGCCTTTGTTCATAAATCAAATACAGTATATTACCTTTTCGGTATCATGTCAAGATTTATAATTTTCAAATTAATTTTCTTATTTTTAAATAATCCAAAATCATCTGCACACATCCATCAATTCCAAGCATTCCTTCATCTAAGCATAATTCATATCCATTGGACATTCCCCATATTTCTTCTGTGTAATATTTATGAAATTCATACCTTTTTGAATCTTCTGCTTCAATTTCTTTTCTTGCCTGTTCTTTTGTCATTCCAAGATGTGTTACCAAATTATTAATCCTGATATCTTTGTTGGCATGCAAAAAAATCCTGACTGTGTTTGGACGATCACGGAACAAATAATTTCCACAACCATCCATAACAATACCTCCTGTATTCCCAATAATTCTTTTGATAATCCCAAATGGTACATCGTTGGCTCTTACACTTTCGCTCATTGCAATCGCATATAACAGGCTGTCCACTTTCCTATCATTAAAAAATGCATTTAGTTCATCGTATTCCTCTGTACCTTCCACCGCCTTAAGAAGATGTGCTTTATCATAAAGTGGCATCTGAAATTGCTTTCTAAGCTTATCTGCTACTTTTTCGCCCATTGTTCCATGTTCTCTGCCGAGCGTGATAATCATTTTTTCATTTGCCATGATTTCTTCCTCCCCTTCATTAAATAAGCTGAGCAAATCCTGATACAAATATGACTGTCAATAACCCTGCTACTGCAACTGCCAAACTACTCATTGCACCCTCTACAGGCCCCAT
>CAQBGY010000013.1 GCA_948759685.1 uncultured Eubacterium sp. | reverse complement strand
CGAATTTGATATAAAAACTAAGATTAAGGAAGATAACTATGAACAAAGCATATGGATTTTTATCCGATTAATCGGATAAAAAGCCTGCGACTAAGCTGGCTTCGGGCTTCTGCATGGCGATCAAGAGCGTATTGTTGACGCTGTAATTGTGAAATTTAGACATGGTGGAGAGATAGCTTCTGTATTTCTCGCTGTCAAAAAGCTCTTTTAACCCTTCCTCCAGTTTGTCGGTGATTTCTTTTACTTTCTGTTTTTCTGTTTTTGCATCTGCCATAGTTTCAATCCTTTCTTTGCATGAAAAAAAGACAATCCAATCCGACTGTCTTTTTTCCTGAAAATAGAAAAAGCAGCGAACCGATTTCAAAAAATCTTGTTCACTGCTTTACTGTATCTGTTATTAAGTTGCTTTGTTTATGCCAATACCGGCTCTGCCTTCTCAATGATAGCTTCTACTTCCATAACGCTCTTTTCAACAATTTCCGCTATCTGTTCAGATGTATAGCCTTTCTTGTGCATATTCATAATTACGCCTGCTAAAGCATTATCCGTTGCTTTTTCCCTGATTCCCTGTGACAAATTACACATAGCGCTCACGTCCTCTCTTATTCTATCGTCTACCATAATGCTATATTCTTTTTCTATAATCCCTAATTTTTCATCAACAGATAACCCCGTTGAAAGAAGTGTACTCAATAGACGGTGTAGCTCATATTTATCATCATGCTCCGGAAGTTCATTTGCTATACCGATCAGTACAATATTCAGCAGGTCAAGCCCGCCTTTCCACTGATAAGAACCAAGTAAATCATCCTTTGCCAGATGCACATAAGCCATGCTGTTCTCGTCCATGTTCATACAAACCCAAATACTGAAAACACGTTTTATGTCATTATAGTTTGTCTTGATAAAATCCCTTTCCTTCTGCGAGGAAACAAGGCGGCTTACATAGAATACTGCCCGGTTCAGGATATGGTAGCTTGTCGGCTCGTCTTTCTGTGCTTCGACATTCACGATTACTTGTGAAATACCGTCTTTCATGCGTACATAAAAAATAATGTCAAACCGGATAAGCCCTTCGTTAATCTCCGCATTTTCCGTATTCAGCCCGACAATCCGCTGCCCAGTTTTTTCCTTATCAACATTTGTCAGCCCCGGTTCTACCGGAACCACACCGATAAAAGGCTCTCCCTCAATGTATGATACGGCATCTTTCGGGTCCATTCCCTTAAACTCATCTACTGTCTTAACCAGTATATGCGCCAGAATACTCTTATTTCCCAGCAGGCGTTTTGCCCTGTCATCGTATTGTGCATCTTTATCCGATGTATTTACCGCATTTTTTATCTCTGTGTCCACAGTCATAGACCTCCTTTTGTATATTTGCCGGAAACGTCAAAGCCATTCCCATAGGTATATGACCTCAAATTTATTATAACCCGGATTTCCCGCAAAAGCAATCAACACTTTTTAGATAGCACGACAAACGCATGAATGTTTCTGCCATTCAAATTTTTCCAACTGTAATTTTTTAAAAGTCCAGTACTTCCTCCAAATATTTAATTGGTGACAGACTTATTACAAACCTTTTTTTCTTCATTGATAATTTCTTTTTTGTAAGTTCCATCAGCTTTAGTATGCTTAAGCTCCATTTCCTGATTATATTCAGATTCTGCGCTGACATTTTATCCAGTGTTGCGTTTGCGTCTTCTCGAAATGTTACATCCAGATGCCAGTGCATGCTCTCTATGCTCCAATGCCCTCTTACTGCCCGGCTTATGGTTTCTATGTCCCCTTTTAGGCTGCTGATAAAATAGCGGTATTCCGTTTTCTTTCTCCCATTCTTTTCTATGCTTTTTCTTTCCATCGCTATGCTTTTCAGCCCTTTCCAGTCTTTTTTCTGTATCATCCATTGGATATCTTCTGTCTGGTAATATTCCCGCGTCTCTATCTGCCCGTGGGCTTTTTCTTCCGTTTTCTTATAATTTCCTGATTTTTCTATCTCTCTGGTTAGTTCTTCATCTGCAAAATACTCTTTTACTTCTTCATATAAGCTCCCCTGGTTTCCTTTTAATGCCAACACATAATCTGCCCTTTTTCTCCAAATTTTTTCTGCGATCGCTGTCTGCGTTCCCATTGCATCTATCGTAATAATCTGTCCCTTTATTTGTAACCTTTCTATTAATTCCGGAATTGCTGTAATCTCATTGCTCTTTTCGTTCACTGCTTTCTGTCCCAGGCTGAAACCGTCTTCACGGCTCCATGCGGTTACAATATGGGACGGCTTCTCTTTCCCCTGTTTGTTAGAACGCATTGTTTTTCCATCTATACAGATGATCTTCTTCAGTGCTTCGCCTTCTTCCCGGTTCAGCAGTTCTTGCCATTTTCCATAAAGCTGTTGGAGAATATCCGGTGAAATCATCCCCATTACTCGCTGTATAGTATCATGAGACGGCGGGCCATTCTTTAACTCGATATATTTTTTAAGATACTCTTCATACACCTGTGCAAACAGCGCAATCTCTACCCAGTCATCTGCATTTGCGAGTGTGGCAAACAAAACAATCACAAGAATATCCTTTAGCAAATGCCGGACTTTCTTTTTTTGACGCACATCTTCAATATATTCCATCCAATTTAATAATTCTTCCATAAACAACGCCCCTTTTCTTTTATTTTACCAGAAAAGAGGCATGTTCACAATTTATTTACTCATGCGTTTGTCGTGTTTAGATAGCTGAACGAATGTAACTAAATTACATAAATTTTTTTATCTTTATAACACAGCCTCCTTCCCTGATAATGACGGGGAAAAGACAGCACTGCGGCTGTCCTCCCCAAATTGGTTATAAAGTTTCTGCTTTATCTTTTTCCTTTTTTGGCATAGTCTTTTCCATATCTCCCCCGGCAACCTTTCTTTTATACGCTTCCAGTTTCTCCTTTAAAGAGGTTTTCTGTGCGGGCTTGTCAGCCATTGCTGCCACAAGTTTTAATCCCTGTCTGTTTCCATCGTCCACCGCATAATTGTGTCTTGCGTTTTCAACCGGGTATGGTATCGGCGTATCCGCGGAAGTTTCCACTGTTTCCGGCTTATCAATGGCATAATCCTCCTTCTCCGACTTCTGGACATTATGTCCAGATGTTTCCTGACCTTCCTTTTCTTCCTCCCCGACCTTATCCATATCGGGGCTGTCATCCATGCCGAGGGCATCATCGCCTTTTTCATCCATGTTGAGCAGGGCATTTAAGGCGGAAAGACGTTCCAGTTTTTCCGCAAGCTCCGCTTCCTGTGCAAAAGGCTTGTTTACCTCCGCTTTGGCTGTTTCAAGCTGCCTCTCCACTGTTTCCAGTTTTGTTTTTGCTTCAGCAAGCTGTTTCGGCATGGATTCCAGCGCATGGTTGATACGGGCAAGGTTTCCAAGAGGGTCAGAGCCAATCTCAAGATTGTGGGAGAGCTGCCCTTTCAGATTCATCACAAATTTATGGTTCAGCGAATCAAAAGACGCTGACATCTTGAATCCGGCATATTCTCCCACTGTGGCAGGCACATTGACGGTTTTCATCTCCTTACACATCTCTATAAGTGCGGTTCCGGCTTCCTTTCTGTCCGTATAGGTTTTATCCCCCACTTTCATAACAAACTGTTCCTTGTCTACCGGAAGGTTTGTTTTCGCCCTCTGTATATCAGCCTCCATGCCACCGATCCGTTCTTTCAGAATGGCTATCTGCTGTGGGTAGCGTTGCGTGATGTTATCTTCCAGTTTATATTTCTGACTGATATGATTTCCTTTCATCAGCTTTAGCTTTGACACCTGAATATCGAGATCCATCTTCTCTTTTATATAGGGATTGCCAGTCGCAAGGGCTTTAACTTCCGCATAAGTGAGCGCCGCTTCGTCCACGTCCTCACAGCTCCGCACCGGGCTTTTGCTTGTCATAATCTGCGAAATAAATTTCTGTTTATTTTCAATGACCTGCCAGGAGTAGCTGTCGAATGTCCCTTCCGTGACATAGCGGAAAATCTTTACTTTTTCGTTCTCGTTGCCCTGGCGCAGAATACGCCCCTCCTGCTGTTCGATGTCGGAAGGACGCCACGGCACATCAAGGTGGTGCAGTGCGATAAGCCTGTCCTGAACATTTGTACCTGCCCCCATTTTCTGCGTTGAACCCAATAAAAAACGAACCTGCCCGCTTCTCACTTTCCCGAACAGCTCCGCTTTCCTTGTGTCTGTATTCGCACTATGGATAAATGCTATTTCATTCTCCGGCACTCCTTTCTCTACCAGTTTATTTTTTACATCCTCATATACATTAAATGTGCCATCTCCTTTCGGCGTTGACAGATCGCAAAAAATTAACTGTGCTGATTTCTGCTCCTTTGTCTGCTCCCATATCTCAAATGCTTTTTCAACACAGGTACTTGCTTTTGAGTTTTCGTTGTCCGGCAGCATATCATTGACAAGCCGCTGATCCAGTGCCAGCTTCCGCCCATCGTTCGTTATCTTGAGCATGTTGTCCTGATGCGGCTCGACAAGCCTGTTGCGTACCGCTTCGGCTCTGTCGGCAAGTGAGGAAACTATATCCTGCTGATATTCACTCGGCTTTAATACCACGTTTTCATACTCCACCTCCGGCACTGGAAGTTTCAGCATATCCGGTGTCTGAATGTCGGCGCTCTCTTTAAAAAGGGAGATAAGCTCCGGCAGATTAAAGAATTTCGCAAACCTTGTCTTTGCCCGGTAGCCAGTCCCTTCAGGTGCCAGTTCTATCGCCGTTTGTGTTTCTCCGAAAGAAGAAGCCCAACTATCAAAATGCCCAAGCCCTAACTTCTGCAGCGTACCATACTGGAGGTAGCGCATATTGGTATAAAGCTCCGTCATACTGTTGCTGATCGGCGTTCCGGTTGCAAAAGTCACTCCCTTGCCGCCTGTTATCTCATCAAGATACTGGCATTTTGCAAACATATCCGAGGACTTCTGCGCCTCTGTCTGTGCTATGCCCGCCACGTTCCGCATTTTTGTGTATAAAAAAAATGACGATAGGTAAGGTTTTGAAGTTATCTCCGCCTTTTCCCCCGTCCCACACCGGGCATGCAACTTTCATCGCACCCGGCGTTCCATCAAACCAACTTACTACCCTCCATCGGGGTTCAACACTCTATGCCCTCACGGTACATATCGTGCTTACAAATTTCACATATTTTTATACTTTTGAATCTTCTTTAATACCTTTTCGTCTATATCTGGCGGTATCGCACCATTGTTGACCATTCGGTAACAGTCATTGCATAGCCATATGAGATTCTGCACTTTATTAACTTTTTCAAGCGGAAGTTCCCTTTTAACGTGGTAACAACATTTCTTACTATCTGAAAATAGCGGCTTCTTACAGCATTTGCACTTGCCTTTGTCCCTGTTATACGCATATTCCCTGTTCATAAAGTATTCAAAATTAAATACTGTCTTTGCGTAGACCGATAGCTGTATGTCCCTTGCTGTATTGACTGACGGTCTGTCACACGGAAGCGGCTTGCTCCTGCTACGGTAACTTCTGTAGATTCGCCTGCCTTCTTCCGTATAAGGTGTCATGCGCTGGTCATAGGGTCTGCTTTCATACTTGCTATGCGTGATAAACGCCATAGTGATTCCGAACCATTTTCCCTCAATAGGGACAGCAAACGTCTTGCTTTTGTACCCCTCATGCCTGTGCGGGAGATTGCAAAGCTCCTTTAACGGAATCTGAAATTCGTTATAGTGCTTCGGAAAACTCTTTTTCCATACCGCCAATGCTGTATTGTTGATTCTCCTGTCTATGGCATGGAACGCATGGGAGCAGATTGAGGGTTGCAGGTATTGCGCTACGCCTACAATCATGGAATTTACACGCTGTATCTGTGCCGCCTGTACGCTCCTTTCCGTCATTTTCTTGATTTCACGGACTTCATCAGCAATCTTACGGATTTTCTCCTTCAGCCGCTCCATATCTGGCAATGGTTTCCCTACCAGATTGTCCGTCCACGTTTTTGGGTCTGGGGTCTTCCTTTTCCTCTCTGCTTTGACAACGAAACCAAGGAAATGTATTCCTTTTGTCCGTAAATCTGTCACATAGGTTTTTTCCTGTGATAATTCCAGCTTCATTTTTGCTTTGAAATATTTTGTCAGCATACGTTTCAGCCTGTACGCCTCCTGCTCTGTTGATGTGAGAATTACCCAGTCATCAGCAAAACGGTAGTTGTATTTTGGAGTAACGCCAGACCATTTCAGCCTGCGTGTATCATTGCACTTGTGCTTACATTTCCTGTGCGGCTCCATATACATCCTTCCTACAAACCAGTCAAAATCATTCAGATACACATTTGACAGCAGCGGCGACAAAATTCCGCCCTGCATTGTGCCAACTTCTGTAGCGTTCATAAGACCGCTTTCGATATACCCAGCCTTTAACATCTGCTGTATCATCTTGATTACCCTTTTGTCATGGATTCCAATGCGCCATATCTTCTTTAGCAGGATTTTGTGGTCGATATTGTCAAAACAGCCTTTAATGTCCCCCTCAACCGCCCACACTGGCTGGTCTGGGGAGTGTGTCGCTGAATTTATCACATTTACAATGTCACGGATTGCGTATTTCTGTGCCCTGTAAGGGCGGAAACCGTAACTATGCGGATAAAATCTTGCTTCACATATCGGCTCTATGACTATCCTCACGCATTCCTGTATGATTCTGTCCAAAGCTGTTGGAATACCCAGTGGGCGCTGTTTTCCATTCTTTTTCGGGATATATGCCCGTCTTGCTGGTTTTGGTCTGTAGTTGCTGAAATTATCCCTTATCAGTGCAATCAGTTCTTCTCTTGGCATTTGCAGATACCTGTCCATTTTCATCTGGTCAACGCCAGCCGTTTTACTGCCTTTGTTCGACTTAATGTTATGGATTGCGGTGACAATGGTGACTTCGTTGACCATTGCTTCCACAAGACCTGTAAAGCTGATTCCCTCTTTCGATTTCTCGTAAAGGAAATCTAAAGTCTGCTTCATTTCCGCTTCGGTTGAAAATCTGACGTTCAAATGCACAAGGCTATCACCTCGCAGTTCGTCACCCGTATTTCAGGGAGTTTTTATTTTCTTTTGTTTTGTGAAATTTGTAAATTGGTCTGACTAGTCCCCTTCGCCGTGGGCATTTCAGCCCTGTGACTGGCTTTCCCAATCTCAGACTACTATGGGACTGCTGACCTCCTGTGCCTTCATCGCCCTGTATAGCTCCAGCACAGGCTCTCAAACGTTCCTAAATCTCTATCCTTGTGCAGATTTAACTGCTTGAAGACCTTAGGCTGCTACCTTACACCGTAGGGACAAATACACTTTGAATCACAGTTGCTGTGTATTCTGCACGGCATTTCATCCGTACAGGATTGTATTGAAAAACCAGCAATACATTCTTCCCTAATCTTTCACCCTTTCGGATGCCGTTAAACTCTTACGATGCTGCATAGCTTTTTCTGCGTGTAGCCATAGCCTTCGGAAGACCGCACTATATATTCCATATCCGTAATGACTTAGGACAATCAAGTTACGACTTCATCACGCTTTATACGTGGGCCGATACAGCCGCCTCGCATAGTGAAGGATTATCTCGCACACCGCCTACAGTTTTGATATTCTGTCATCAGCGTTGATTCTGTGTGGCAAGGGTACTTCCCCCTTGATTTCAAGATTTAAGTTCTAACAATTCATTCTTATTTCTAAGTGATTTTTGTTGGTCGTTTTCGGCAGGTTTATCAATCATGCCTTATGCGACAACGTTTCACGCGATTTTTATAATTATGGCTCTCGTCTACAAAGAGCCTGTCAACGCCAAGCTGCTCAAAAGTTACTACATTGTCTTTCCTCGATGTGTCATTGAGCTTTTCCAGCCTTGTAAGGAGTGATTTTTTCGTTTTCTCCATCTGCTTAATGGTGTAGCGCTCCCCATTATCTTCCTTTGCCTGCTGTATGGCAAGCTCTATCTCGCTGATCTGGCGCTCTATCATCGCCTGCTGTCGCTCCATGGAAAGGGGGATTTTCTCGAATTGAGAGTGTCCGATAATGACCGCATCATAATCGCCCGTCGCTATTCTGGAACAGAATTTTTTCCGGTTGGCAGGCTCAAAATCTTTTTTTGTTGCCGCAAGGATATTTGCGCCGGGATAGAGCCGCAGGAAATCGCTCGCCCACTGCTCCGTAAGGTGGTTCGGCACGACAAATAAACTCTTTTGGCATAATCCTAACCGTCTGCTTTCCATAGCCGCCGCTGTCATCTCAAAGGTCTTGCCTGCCCCGACACAGTGCGCCAGTAAGGTATTATCCCCATATAAAACATGTGCGACTGCGTTTTTCTGGTGCGGTTTCAGTGTAATATCCGGTGTCATGCCGGGGAATTTCAAGTGCGCCCCGTCATATTCCCTCGGTCTTGTGGAGTTGAACAATTTATTGTATTTTGCCACCAAATCCTGCCGCCTGTCCGGGTCACGGAAAATCCAGTCCTTAAAGGCTTCCCTTATGGTGTCCTGTTTCTGTGCTGCAAGTGTGGTTTCTTTTTTATTGAGGACTCTCTTTTCCTTCCCGTCCTCCGTGATTGTGTCATATACACGGCTGTCCTTTAAGTTCAGCGAATCCTCTAAAATCTGGTAGGCGTTCCTGCGGTTTGTCCCGTAAGTCATGTTCACAAGGGCATTTCCAACATCCGCATTTTTGCCCTTTACGTTCCACTGCCCGGTCACATCAGAAAACTGTATGCCCATGACATTCCTGTCAAACAGGTGCTGCGGCGTTTCAAAGGTGTCACGCATGAAATCCTCAAGGTACTCCGGCTTCACCCATGTTGCACCGATACGAACCTCAATCTCGCTTGCGTCAAGCTCTTTGGGCTGCACCTGTGTGAGCGCCTGCACATTTACGCTATATTCCGGGTGGCTCTCTGCATAAATTTTCGCTGTTTCCAGCTTGTCACGGACGTTTCCGCTTAAATATTCATCCGCTGTTTCCCACTTATCCGTTACGGGATTCTGGAAAATAACCCCGTACAGTTCCTCTTTTATCGTATCAGTATCTTTCTCGGACAGCTCCGCCATATAGCCAAGGTCAACTTTTGCTTTCTCCGACAGCGACACCGCAAGGGCTTCGGCTGCCGTGTCAACGCTTGTGACAGCCTCCGCTTTTTTAATGGTACGCTTTGTGAACATATCCGCTTTGCCAGTAAATTTCCCTTCCTCGTCCGTTTTTTCAAGGGAACACAACAGACAGTAGCTACTGTCCTGATTAAACGCCCTCTTGTTGGTCTGTGAATTGATACGCCCGTATTTTTTGGAAAAGGCATCATACAGGAAATTTAATTGTGCCTGCTTTTCCTGAATGGCGGTATCCGGGTACTCCTGAAGTTGCACGCCTATCAGCTCCTGTGTGCAGTCCCTTATTTCCACCATGCCCTTAATGCGCTCCAGCATGGAGTCTTTCATATCCACAGGCTTCATAATAGAGTTTTCACGGTAATAAACTTTATCGTCCACAAGCGTATAGCTGTAATTCTTTACATTTGGGTCTGCCGGAATGGTCTGGTCTGCAAGTTCACCCTCAAGCTCATCAATCTCTGCTTCCTCAATCTCCCCGTCAATGCGGTTTACGGCTTCCCTTAACTGCTCCGCAAAGGGTCTTGTGTTGTCGGGCTGGCAGGTGCTTTCCATGCCATAGGGACTGGAAACCATCTCCATTTTCCCCACGATCATTTCTGGGTGTCCAGCAAAATAGCTGTTCATGGCGATGCCGTTTTCATCTTCCGAAAGGTGTACCCAATCCGGCTCCAGATCCATAACCCGGTCACGCTTTTTTAAGAATAAAATATCGGAAGTGACTTCCGTCCCTGCATTTTCCTTAAAAGCGGTATTCGGTAATCTGACCGCCCCTAAAAGCTCCGCCCTCTGTGCAAGGTACTTCCGCACTTCGGGGCTTTTCTTGTCCATCGTACCCTTGCTTGTCACAAAAGCAACCACGCCGCCCGGACGCACTTTGTCTAATGCTTTTGCGAAAAAGTAATCGTGTATCAGGAAGTTGTGCCTGTCATACGGTTTGTCTGCCACCTTGTACTGTCCGAATGGCACGTTGCCGACCGCCACATCAAAAAAGTCATTCGGGAAGTCCGTCTTTTCAAAACCGGATATTTTAATGTCCGCTTTCGGGTAGAGCTGCCTTGCAATGCGCCCGGTGATTCCGTCAAGCTCCACACCGTAAAGCCTGCTGTCCTTCATTCCCTCCGGCAGCATACCGAAGAAATTCCCAATGCCCGCCGCAGGCTCTAATATATTCCCTTTTTCAAATCCCATGTTCCCCAGCGCCTGATAGATGCTGCGGATAATAGTAGGGCTTGTATAGTGGGCATTTAAGGTACTCTCCCTTGCGGAAGCGTATTCCTGCTCCGATAAAAGGCTTTTTAATTCCCGGTATTCCCCCGCCCATGCGCTTTTGCTCTCGTCAAAGGCGTCGGCAAGACCGCCCCAGCCCACATACTGGCTCAAAATCTCCTGTTCCTCCGGTGTGGCTGTGCGGTTCTCTCCCTCAATCTGTTCAAGGGTGCGGATTGCTTCAATATTTCTCCTGAATTTCTCTTTTGCGCCGCCAGCGCCGAGGGCATCATCTGTAATGCGGAAATTGACCGCATTGGATTTATCAATCTGCGCTTTTTTCTCCGGCTCTGACTGTTCCGGTTCTTCAAAGTGCATCTTTTCAATGACAATATCATAGGGAAACCCGTTTTTATCCCCCGGATATATGGTTGATTCCGTCGTTATGGGCGGCTCTGTCAGGATATTCTCTGCTTCCTTTACTAACAAACGCTCAAAGTTCTCTTTGCTTTCCACTCGTGAAATCGGAAAAGGGAGATTCAGGTCAAGGAGCTGCACTTCCCTGTTGGAAATATTTTCAATGATATACTCCGATCCCTCAATGGTTACGGTATCACCAACCTGATAATCCAGCCTCTGGACATCATGTCCAGAAGTTTCCTGCTCTGGTGCTGCCAGCTCATGTTCTTTTTGGGAAAAATCTTTCCAAACCCTCCCCGAAACAGCATGGAAATAAGAGGATTCATCTTCCATGATCTCATACTCAAGTTCTTTCAGCTCCTCAAGACTTTCAGCCCCTGCTATCTTCTCATGGTATTTAAAGTACACCGTTTCCCTGCCAAGAACTACTTCCAGCCGTTCCAACTCCGGCTTCGCCATACGTTCCCATATATCGTCCTTTTCTGTGTGGATAGTAAAACCTTCCCCATCATCGTGGTACTGCAGGGTGTATTGCAGGGAATCATGCTCCCCACGAATGTCACACTCAAAGTCATAGACTGTAGTCCGGGAACCTGAAAAATACTCCTGGTTGACTAAGATTAGGTTCTTTACATCTTCTGCGGTCAGCGGCTTCTCTGCGCCCTCCATTTCAACGGCATCAATATCCGGGAAATAGTCACTGCCCTCAAAGCGTGAGAACACTTCCGCTTCGTGGCGGTCAATATCCCTCATGGCTTCAATGTCAATATAATCGTCCTCTATCTCTGCCCTGTCCGGCTTGTGGTCATACTCAAAATGTGTATTCCCGTTTACCTCCGCATAGAAAAAATCTTTGTCCTCTATAGAATTGCCAAGCACATATACATCATCGCCTGACTTCCATTCGTCCGTCTTTACGCACTCCTGCCCGTCAATGAAAATGGTGTCATTTGACTTCTGGACATCATGTCCAGAAGTTTCCTTCCCTTCCTGCGCCCGCTTATATGCGCTCTGCTCCTGCATGGACTGGAATACCATCTCATCATATCCAATCACATCAATCACATCCGCATGTGCATCTATATATTCCTGCGCCAGCTCACGATTGATAAAAAAGCGGTTATGTTCCGGGTATGGCACAAGCAGACCGTCCTCCCCTGTTGTCACAAGGCGGTAGCGCACACCCTCCCTGCCATCGGCATAATGGTGTGTATAAAAGCCTATCCCCGGCTCTGCAAAATCTTCTGATGATTCCAGCGCAACCGTAACTTTCTCTGCCTCTCTTACAGAAACAGCGGCAGATTCTTTTGCGTAATCTTCCCCATTCTCCTTTGCCCCATCCAGTGTTTCCGAAACGGAAAGAGGGCTTGCGTCCGTATGGTGGGTATTGTATAAGGCATACCCCTCTGTTTCCCTGTCAATCCATAAAAATTCCCCGTCAGGCAGCTTAGCCGCCCACTCCGCAGGCTGTCCGTTCTCATCGTCCATGTCATGTACGATATGCCAGTCTAATGCCCCCTCGGAAACATCTGAAATACCATTCTCATTCTGCTCCCCCGCCTGCTTTTCTTCTGTCCGCATCGTAAGTTCTTTCTCAATCTCAATATATCTTCTTGCCTGATTGATAAAGCCGTTCAGGACAGCAGGGTGCGAAGCGGCAACTATATCCCGGCTCTCATACATCGCATAAGGCTCAATAGATTTTGCCCACTCCTTATTTTCCGGGGAAATTCGTTCCTCCTGCCTCCGGTGCATAATGGTGTTTGCAAGCACATAAGTAACACGCTCTATGCCATATTCCTTTATCACGCCCTCCGCTGTTCCCTTTGGCAGACGGTATCCGTCAAAATTTTCAGCGATTGCCCGGTCTACGGCATCTTTGCAGGCAACTTTTGTGTCACGCTCCATTTGCGCCTGCGCTTTTTCCAGTTCCTTCTGCGCCTGTTCTTCTTTATATGCCGCAAACGCTTCTTTTCCTTTGGGGGATAAATATTTATCTTCCTGAATGAGCTTGCGGATACGCTTTTCCACCACTTTCCATGACAGAAGCACATCCGCATAAGGCTCTGAAAGATTGCCTTTCCTCAATCTGATACCTTTGAAATCGTGATCCTCCCAACTGTGGTCACTCCCGGCAAGGGCATGTGACCTGCCGCCCGTACCATATTCATGTTTCAGAAAGTCAGCGGCTTCTTTGCTGTCATGCCCTTCCATAAAATAGTCATAGATACGGAATGAGCCATGCTCAAAGCCGCTTCCCCTGCCGAGCCTGTGGTCTATCTCGTCCTGCGTGATAAAATCCTCTTTTTTCACTTCCACATTGTCAGATACTGGGAAAGTTTTCTTTTCCAGAAGCAGATTATCAAGTTCCGCCCTCAGTTCCTCTTTCGGCATGACAAAACGGACACGCATCTTTTTTTCGCCGCTTTCAAGCTGTGCCAATGCTTTATCCATTTGGGAAGCAGCCCTGTCAATGCCCTCTGGTGTAGATAACAGTTCTATCAGCCCCGCACGGGAATCCGGGTAATTGTTTGCCTTTAATTCCAGTTCTTCCGGCAGTTCCCCCATGCCGTCACGGAAGAAGAAATACAGACGGTCAGCGATGCGCCCCCGCTCCACTTCGTCCACAAGGTAGGCTTCGTTTGCGCCCATATATGTGCTGCTTTCTATCTGCGAGCGGATCTGTGTTTCAATCTCCTGCCAGTTCATGGTAAACCTGGGATTTTCCAACGCAGATGTGCCATATCCGGCGGTCATGCCCTGTTCATTGAACCACACCGCAACCTGTTTTCCGTTAAATTCAAAGCCTTTTCCGGTAGTTTCATATTCCTTTTTGAGAAATTCCGCCATTTCTTCCGGCGTCTTGCCCTGCTGGTACTTGGCGTAAATGCGCTTGCGGCTGTCATCCCTGCCGCCCCCGCTCCGCAGAATCGTGTCAAGCTGTTCCTTCGGCAGCGTTTCCTTTTTCGGTTCAGGGCTTGCTTTTTCTGTCTGGACGCTGCCCAGCTCCGCCTCCTTCATGGCAATGCCGCCCACCTGCTCCGCAAACATGGAAAAGAGGTCAAGCTGCTGGTACATTCCATTGGTGTCAATCTGCTCCGCTTTTTCTCCCGGAAGCAGGTACACACCGTCCTCTATATAAGAATTTACCCAATATCTCGCATCTTCCCATGACAGGGTGGTTTCGTTCTCCACTCCCGGCTTTCCGCTCATATTGATATGAAGACCTTCCTCATTGGCATGGAATCCTATGGGAATCCCCGCCGCTTCCAGCCCGTAATAAGTGCCAAAATGGAAACAGTTTTTAAAATATTCTGTTTGCAGTCTTGTGTCCTGTTCCATTGAGAAATAACCCGCAATCTCCGGTCTTTTATGGATAAGGAAATGGTCAGAGCATAAAACCCCTTTCTGAACCTCCATCGCTTTTTCCGCAAAGGAAAGGTCAGCCGAAAAAGAGCCGGACAATGAATCTTCTCCATTATCCGGCTCTCCCGTTTCCTTATTCTGCTGTTCTCTGCCGCTTACAGACTGTAAACCAGCTCCGTCAGTACGATCTCCTCCGCCGAGTTTTTGATGTTGTTCATCATCTGAACCCACTTCATCTGATCGGACGCTTTCAGTTCCTCGTCCACTCCCTCCGCTTTCGCCATCTGCTCCATCAGTACGTCCAGCCTCCGTTCTGCCTGCTCCTGAATCTCCAGACAGTGCGCTTTCAGGCTTCCCTCCAGAAGCATCCCGCTGTAAATCCCCCTCCGGTGTTCCTTCAGATAGTTCCTCCGCATCAGCCCGTACTTGGTCAGCGCTTCCTCCGGCTCGCTGTTGGGTGTCAGGTTGGGTATCAGATAATCCCCGTTCTTCTCGTATGTCAGTTTCATGTGCAGTTCCCTCCGTTTCTATGTGATTGGTGTCTGTTTCCGGTTGTGGTTCGTTTTTACTTTCACGCTTTAAAGCATTATAGCGTGTGTCAGGTTCATTTGCAAGCACTTTTTCCGCATTTTTTTCAGGTCTGCCTGTCTGTACCTCATATGCCTTTTCCTGCGCCTTATTCCGGGCAGCCTGACGGTCATAAGCCGCAACCGTCCTCCCGATCTCCATAAGGAGCTGCTTGCACATATCCGTTGTGGCGTTTCCGATCACGGACAATACCTTTGTGGTGTTAAACTCACTGATATAGCTAAAATCAAACTCATCTTTCCAGTAGTCCATATCAGCGCCGCAGCGTGACAAAAGGGTGTAGGCGATGCTTGCGGAAAGCGTGTCACGCAGCCTTACCCCCACATTCAGCTCGTCCAGTTCCTCCAAAAAACTGTCCTCTTTCGCATAGGACAGCTCCGGCAGGATTTCCATGTAATAATCTTCCGCAATCCCCCTTGCAATCTCCATGAGCCTGCCCTCAAAGGAATTATTTTTATCCGTTGCGCCGTATGTCTTTTCAAGCTGTGCAAGCACCGCTTCCTTGTGTTCTTCCCGAAGCTCCCACAGATACGGCTCTCTGCCAATCCGCCTCGCCTTATGTACGTCTGATACGTCAAAGACATATTTCAGTCTTGGACGCTCGCTTTCCCGGTCTAAAAGCGCAATCCCCTTTGCCCCTCTGTTTACCCAGCAGAACATTTTTTCATTCCATATCTCCATTGTGGCGCAGGCGCTGGCATCCGGTCTTTGGGCATAAATAAGCATCTGATCCTCAAAAGGATATTTATACAGCCTTGCGGCTGTATCCAGATATTTCGTCCATTCCCCGCCGTTCTTAACCACCTGCTTTGCGGTTTCCCCCGCAAGCATGGAGATTTCATGGTATTTTTTTGAAACATAATATTGTTCAGCCATTCATGCCCTCCTTAATCATAAAACCCGTTTTCCTCTATGCCCTTTTCCAGAATGGACGCTATCAAAGCGTCAAGCTCCACCCCGTTAATCTCACTGACTACAATCAGTTTCGCCAGCGTGTCTTTTTCCACCGGAATTGCATAATGCTCCTTGTCAGGACACAGATCACGCACACAGACATCAAGTGCGTCCGCAATGTTACAGAGTGTAGTCAAGTCCGGCTCCCGTATGCCTGCCATGATGTCAAGCAGCGTGTTTTCATGGACACCGGACAGAGCCGCCAGTCCCGGTATGCTCATCTCCATCTCCTTCATGGTGTGCAGTATCTTATCTCCTGTGCTTAAAATTTCCATTCCCATCATTCTTCCTGCCCTCCTATTCTGCCTTGCTTCCAAAGGAAAAGACGGTATTTTCCTTTGCTTTCACGGCGGTAAACTTTGCCTTTACTTCCGCAACCTTAGATTCCAAAACCGAGAACATGGCTTCCACCTGCTCCGGCGTGTAGTCATAGGCGGAACGGTTGGCAAGGTTCTCAATCCTGCCAATAGCGTCAATCACCTTATTGATGCGGTATTCCCCAAGACGGACAAATTTCTCCGCTTTGGTTTCCTCTGTCTTTGCTGTTACATTTTCCATAGCTTCACTCATGTTCAAATCCTCCATTTTTTATAAATTTAAGGGCATACAGAGAATCCCGTATGCCCTATGCAGCAAATATTTCCTGTTACTTTTTCTTTTTGGGAAATTCCAGCTTTATCTTATACTGTGAACCTTTTACTTCTTTCCCGTCTTTGGTGTAAGAATAATCTTCCACACCCTCCGGGATAAGGTACGCATCATAGCTGCCTTTTTTGCCTTTCAGACCTTTTACAAGCGTCTTTTTCCCGTCAAGCAGGCTTTTCACCTGGCTGTCGGAAAGCGCAGCTCCCATAACTTTTGACACGTTCATACCGCACTTGTTTTTACAGTAAGCGCCGAATTTTCCTTTTACTACATCGCCGCCGCACTTCGGGCATTTTCCATATACCTCCGCATTTCCGTTTCCAAACATGGATTTCTGCTCCTCGCTGATACAGTGGTAAGTCTGGACAAGACCGTTTACCAGATCGGCAATCCCATCCATAAATGCCTGCATGGGATATTCGCCTTTTGCAACCAGTGTCAGGGCATTTTCCCATTCGGCGGTAAGGTGTGGGGATTTCACCACATCGGGAAGGACAGTGATGAGCTTTACTCCGTCCTCTGTCGGTATCATTTGTTTTTTCTCACGCTTCACAAAACCGTCTTTCACAAGTTTTTCAATGATGTCCGCCCTTGTTGCGGGTGTGCCAAGCCCTTTGCGCTCCACTTCATCGCCCATGTCCTCCGCCCCGGCTCTCTCCATAACCGATAACAGGCTGTCCTCCGTAAAACGCCTGGGTGGGGAAGTGAAATGCTCTGTCACCTTTGTATGTACTCCCTCAAATGACATCCCTTCCGAAAGCTCCGGCAGCTTCTTTTCCTCCTTTTCTTCCTCTGCCTTGTCTGTCTTATAAGAGCGCTGAAAGGCAGCTTCAAAATCCTTCCAACCGTTCTGTAATACGGACTTCCCGGAAACCGTAAAAACAGTGTCATTACAGCGGAACTCTGCCTTGACGGTTTCATACCCATGCTTTTCTCCGGCAGCGCAGAGCAGGCGGTTCGCCGCAAGGGAAAGTATTTTCATCTCCCCCTCCGGCACAGCGGAAAGGTCAGCCTTTGCAATCTCCATTGTAGGGATAATTGCGTGGTGGTCTGTTACTTTCCCGCTGTCCATAATCCTTTTTATATGCGGCTCTGCCCCAGACGGTTCTTCAAAGAGAATGGCTTTGTAGACAGCCCCGATCACACCCCTTGCGGTATCTTCCATATCATCTGATAAATACTGGCTGTCCGTCCGGGGATAAGTGACCAGCTTTTTCTCATAAAGGCTCTGCGTATATTCTAAGGTCTGCTTTGCGGTAAAACCAAATATGCGGTTCGCATCCCTCTGTAACGTGGTGAGGTCATAGAGCTTCGGCGGCTGGACGGTTTTTTTCTCTTTTGTAACGGAAACAACCGCTGCTGTTTTACTTTCACACGCTGCGGCAAGACTTTCTGCCTGTGCCTTGTCCGCTATCCGTTCCGTTGCCGCATCCACCCCGTCCATGAGGATATGCGCCATATAATACTTTTCTTTCTGAAAATTCCTGATTTTTTCCTCACGCTCTACAAGCATGGCAAGTGTCGGCGTCTGCACCCTGCCGACTTTTAACACCTTGCCGCCATACAGGACGGTAAAAAGCCTTGTGCCGTTCAGACCTACCAGCCAGTCCGCCCTCTGCCTGCATAAAGCGGATTCATACAAACCATCGTAATCGCTCCCTGGCTTCAAGTTCGCAAAGCCCTCCCGGATTGCGCTTTCTTCCATTGAGGAAATCCAGAGCCGCTTTATAGGCTTATTGCACCCCGCCTGATGATACACAAGGCGGAAGATCAGTTCCCCCTCCCGCCCTGCATCGGTGGCGCACACAACGCTGTCCACCCTTGTATCGTGCATCAGACCTTTTAATATTTTATACTGTGCCGCTGTACTGCCCTTAATTTCTGTCTGCCATTCCTCCGGTATCATGGGCAAGCCCTCGTAATCCCATTTTTTCCATGCCTCCGAATAGGCTTCCGGCTTCGCAAGCTCCACCAGATGCCCGACGCACCATGAAACAATATATCCGTTCCCCTCCATGTATCCGTCTTTTCTTTCATTCGCCCCGATCACATGGGCAACCGCCTGTGCCACACTCGGCTTCTCCGTTATCACAAGCTGCATAATTATTCTTCCTCCTTATCCTCAAAAAAATCATCTTCCGAACCGTCCTCCGGCTCATCTTCGTTTTCATATTCGCCCTCATCTTCCTCGTCCTCATCTTCGTCCTCGATGAATTCCTCTTTCTTTTTGCGGACTACCTTGAAATAATACGCCCCGCCGATAAAGGCTATGGCAAGTGCGCCCATGAGAATATAGGAAACCATAGGATTCGGTTCTGACGCTTTTTCTTCCGGCTCCGGTTCTTCTGTGTTTTCTGTATCTTCCGCATTTTCAGCATCTTCGGTATTTTCCTCTGCCTGTTCCGTATCCTCCGGAATTTCCCCGTTATTGTTCGGAAGTGCGCCTTCCTCTGTAGGAATAGCGGATTCTAAGGCTGCGGAATTTTTCGGCAGCGTTTCGCTGTTGTCGGAAGTGGCGTTTAACAGGTCATTTTCCGTAATCTCCGTAAGGAAATACACCATTTCTTCCTCCCCGTCCCGGTCAATGATGAGATAGAAAACCTTGTCCGTTGCGGTCTGGATTGTGTAAAATTCCTTCCCCTGCCCGGACTTCTCATTTCCGTTATCCTTCTCCCCGCTTTCTTCCTTTTCAGCGGCATCCGCCTCCGCCATTGCTTTCTTTTTCTGCTCCTGCGGCGTTTGTGAAACGGTGTTCCCCTGACTGTCCGTCCTGGTATGCTCCGTTACCGTTCCGGTGGCGCTCCCCGGCTTTGTGGCTTCGGCACTTTTCGGGAGCTGCTCTGCCGGGTTTTCGTCGCTCTCATCGGCAGGGTCTTTGTAATACGGGTTTTTCGTTTTATAGACCTCTGACATATTCCCGGCATTGTCCATTGCGGAAATGGTGAAATACTCATACCCTGCGTCAAACTGCTGTAGGCGGATATTCAACGTGCCGTTTGTCAGCTCCGTAAACTCGTAGCCGTTCACATAGACCGCTTTTGCACCGGAATCCCTATCTGTCACCTGGATACTCAAAAGCCCGTCGCTGACCGCTGCATTGAGCGTGGGCTTCGTGGTGTCAAAGCATCTGATTGTCCGGCTCCGCTCGTATGTATTGCCTTTCTGGTCTGTCACCTGCACATAGACGGTACAGTTTTCAGATATTTCCAGTTTCTTATCCTCCGTTACGTCCGTCCAGCTCCCATTCTGCCCGACTTTCGCCTGAATCTTTGCGGCTTCAAAATTCCCGGTATGCGCCGCATCAGATGCGGTAAACGTGACGGTTGCCCTTTCGTTATGCCATCCGCCCGGACTGTTAATTTTAATAACAACATTCGGTGTCTTATATGCACAACCTTTGTAATCGGCGGCACACACTTCACAGTCTTTGTCATAATCGTATGCGCCGCACTTCTTTTCACAAGTGCATACCGGCTCGATTTCGTTGCCCGATACAGTTCCGCCCTCTGTTTCTCCTTCCTCTGTACCGTCCTCCGTCTGCTCTCCCGGATTTTCCTCTGTACTGCCCTCCGTTTCCTGTTCAGCAGCACTTTCTTCCGTACCGCCTTCCGTTTCTTCTCCGGCAGTTTTTTCCTCCGTATTATTTTCTGTTTCTTCCTCCGCCCTCGCTTCAATGGCGCTGTTCCCATTCATGGAAAACGCCGCCACAGGCATACAGAATAATACTGCGGATAACATGAGCGATAATACCGCCCTATAACGTAACTTCATTTTTTTGTTCATGGCTTTCTGCCTCCCTTTCTGTTTGCTGTGTCTGTTCCTCCTGCTCCTTTTTCCGAAGCAGGCTTAAAATTTCTTCCTCGCTGACTTTATTCAGCAGAATCAGGCGTTCAAGGGAGATTTTATTTTTTTCAATGAATTTCATTTTCTCCGCATCTTCCGCCATCTGTAGCTGGCTCTCCAAATCCCTCTGCTTTTCCTGCAGGTCTGCAAGCTGCCGCCGGACTTTGGAAAGCTCCTTTATGATTCTTTCCTTTGTCACATTGTTTCTCCTTTCCATGCCCCGATAAAAGGCATTTTTTTTACTGTCCTTTCATAAAAAAGTTTTACATTTACAAGTGACTTTATGATAAAATAGTTTGACAATAGAAAAGCCTGAAATGCCCTGCACTCCAAGCTGATTAACACAACTATTTCATTTTTCAGATTATGACATTGCCGCCTGCGGTATCTGCATTGATTTTGTCAGACTATATTATGATTTTCTCATTGCGGCTGTCATACTTTTTTATCAGCAATCAACTAAAACTGATGTTGTCACTCTTTTTTATGAAAATGTCGGTGTTTATTATCATTGTGTCAAACTTTATTATCACTCAACATTTACTTCTAATTCAGCCTTCCAAAAGCGTAGAAATGGCTCTGCCAATAGGACGTATTGATACTGGCGTATTTGATTGGATCGCCGCAGTGTATCATCACGCCATTTCCGCAATATATCCCCACATGGCTCACCGCACCGCCCGAATTGTAAGTACCCGTAAAAAAGATAATATCTCCCGCCTTTGCGTCTGCCGCCGAAACCGGAGTACACTGGTCATAAATTCCCTGCGCCGTGGTTCGTGGCAGGTTATGTACCCCGCTGTTGGTAAATACCCAGCAGACAAAACCGGAACAGTCAAAAGATGTGGACGGGCTTGAGCCGCCCCATACATACGGAAAGCCTAAATATTTTGCGGCTTCCTCCATAAGCGCCTGCACGGTTGCGTCATCATAGGAATCCGGCGGTATCGCATTTCCCCCGCCGCTCCCTGCCCCCGGCGTCTCTCCGTAAAGAGTTCCCTCCCCGGCTTCAAAATAAAATAACGGGTTATAATACTCCCCGTTATACAAACACTCGATATGCAGGTGGCTTCCGGTGCTGCTCCCCGTATTCCCCGTTGTCCCTATGGTATCCCCATGCTTTACAGCCTGCCCCGCACTGACGCTTAACGTGTTCATGTGGGCATACTTGGTACAGTACCCCTTGCTGTCCTCTATGACGATATAATTCCCGTAATAGCTGTCATAGGCGGCTGTGGTGACTGTGCCATCCATCGCCGCAAGGACTTCCGTTCCGGTTGGCACCGCAATATCCACGCCCCGGTGGAACTGTTCCGCCCCCGTCACCGGGTTGATGCGGTAGCCGTAATAGCTGCTCACATAGTTGTACCAGTATAAATTTAAAGGCGTGTAAAACTGTTGTGTCAGACCGTGCGTCTGGTTGTAAAGCGCATAAATATCTTTCTGCTCACTGTTCATGCGTCCGGCAGCAACCACATTCAAATCTTTTGCGGTCAGCGTGACTTCCAGTATGGTTACGGTATATTCTTCTTCCTCCTCATACTCATATTCTTCCTCTGTTTCCTCCCCCGTTACCGGGTCTGTGATGGTGCGTGTGCCTGTTTTGGTTACTGTCCTTGTTCTTGTTTCCTCTGTCGGGTTTAAGGTCAGCTCATACATCTCATCAAAAAGGCTCTCGATTTCGCCCTGCACGTCCGCCGCCGTAAATTCGGTATGGACTGCGGAAAGGTAGCTGATGAGTGCGAACGGGTCATGCCCGATTGCATCAAGGTTATAGCGGTACTCGTCATAATCCGGGTAATCCGTTTCTATGGAATCAATCTCTTTCTGCAATTCCATTTCAAGCTCCGAAAAAGCTAAATCCGCAGCGTCAATCTCTGCCGGGACGCTCATGTAGCTCCCTGCCAGCGTGGTACTCATGCCCTCCGAGAACATCGCCCCGCAGGACGATATGGAAGTCATTATCATAATGAGCAGGACTGCAAACGCACCAGCCGCCACAAGTGCGGAAGCGTGTTTCGCCGCCATCTCCTGCAATTTCTTCGCAACCGTTGTGGTAATGTTTGCGGATTTTACAGCCGCCTCTTTTGTGTTCTTCGCCGCCTGCCCCGCCCTCTTTGCCTTTGCATACTCACGCTTGATGCGCTGTTTCTGTAACCGTTTCTGCAACTGCTTCTTTAATGTCTTTTCCTGCATCTCCGGGTTTTCTTCAAGGAATTTCTGGCAGCGGAAATTGACTTCCTTTTGAAACTGCTTTTTTTCCAGCTTTGCCACTTTCGCCCGCCGCCGCTGTTCCTTCCCCTTGTAATGCCGCCTGATGAAGCGGTAGCCATCTTCGGCTTTCTGCTCCGTTTTATGTGCGCCCTCCACTGCGGAATTGTCCTTCTCCGCTTCGGCAACCTTGCCATGTGCGTAATTCGCAAACTCCGAGCCAGTCCTGCCCGCCATGCGCTTCACCGGGTTATCCGCCTTGAAAGGCTTTTCCTTTACCTCTGCGGTCAGCACATATTTTGCCCTGCCCGTCTTTTCATCAAAGACACGCTCTAAGGAATACTCCTTTTTCTTTGGGAGCTTCTTCCTTGCCTTTTCTGTACGCTTTGCCGCTTTCTCAGCTTTTCCCTGCAATTTATTTAACTTCTTGCTGCCCTGAAACTCCGGCTCTGCGCCATCGGCAAAGGCATCGTCTTTTGCAAAGGTGGCATCTTTCGTCTGGAAATCACGCTCAAAATCAGATTTTTTCATACGCTCCCTGTCCTGATGCTCACGCCTGCGGTATCTGCCCTTCTTTTCGTTCTGGTGGTAGGTATCCCTGCGGCGGTAATCGTCCCGGAAATCTTTCGTTTCTTCGGTCTGCTCCCCTCCGCTGTCCTCCGTAAAAGCGTTTTCCTCTTTTGCAAAATTGCTCTGCTCCCTGACTCCCGCATTATCGCCGTCCGGCTTTTCTTTCTCTTTAGCAAAACTGCTCTCCTTTTGGAACTGCCTTGACTGTCGGCGTTTTTTCTCAACAGACTTTGCTTTCTGTCCGGAGGTTTTCTCTGTATTGCCCTGAAAACTGTTCCGACTCTCCCCAAAACTGCCACCTTCCGGTTTCCCTTTGGGCTTTTGGAGATTGTGTCCAGAAGTTTCCGCCCGCCCCGGCTGTCCTGACTTTTGGACATCATGTCCAGAAGTTTTATCTGCATCTCTCGGCTGGTGTGCGCCGGAGTGCCTCTGTTTTGTATTCTTAACGGCGGTATCTTTTTTTTCAGAACCGCCATTGGCAAAGGCGTTTTTATCCTTTGAAAACCCTTCCGGCTGTTTTTTCTTTTTTTCTGTCATCAATCACTTAACCTCCAAATTTTTTATTCTGCCTTGTGAAGCCTCAAACCACCTTCTTTCCTTTTCCACGCCGATAAATCCCCTGCCATTTTTTATACACGCTTCCCCTGCAGGGCAGCTCCCCATGAACGGGTCAAGGCATACCTCGTTTTCAAGCGTGGAACACCTTACCAGATGCTCTATCATCGGCACTGGCTTTTCTGTCGGGTGACGTTTTTCCTTCCCTCTGGGAATCCTTGTTTCTATCACCGTTGATCCGGAAAAATGTGCCTTTCGGTAATTTCCTTTTCGGTACATGAGGATAAATTCTGCCCGTTTGGGATAATACGTTGAGGGTACAGTCATTTTCTTGTCCATCACCAATAATTCACAGAACTTGAAGCCGCTTGCAGTGCAGGCATCATGTAAAGGAAAGAGATTCCTGTCATTGGACATCACATAAAAATACCGCTCCCTTTTTAATATCCGATACACCTGCGGCACCCAGTCCTTAAAATTTATATCCTTCGTGCTGAATCCGAAGTTCTGGAAGACCTCGCCGCCCTCATAGAGCAGCTTTCCCTTCTTCATGCCGCCACCTGTCAGCTCAAACGGCGGGTCAGTAAAGACCATATCCACACTTTCATCTTTCATGCCGCCCGCAATCCTTAAAAAATCAGCATGGTATAAAATAGCCCTTCCCCCGGCACATACGGCTGCAGCTTTTTCTTCCATCTGCCTTCCCCCTTCCATAAGGTCAGACTCACTGACCTTTTTTCCGATAACCGCTTGGAACATAATCCTTAAAATCTTTTACAGAGTGGAACAGCCACTTATTGTTTACCCACCTCTGCATCTTTCTTGTTTCCTCCGGCGCTGTCGGCTTTTCATAGATCATCACATACGGGTCATACCCCATATCCCGCAGGGCATAAATGCGGTATAAATCCTGCTCATGGGTACTTCCATAGTTGGTAAGCACATAGACACGCCTTTTCCGCTTGTCCTTTACGGCTGTATGTTCCAAAAATCTCTGAAAAAATGGTATCAAGTCATCTTCCGGGTTATCCCATGCGAAATGCAGCATTTTTGTTTTTATCCGGTTGAGAGCCGCCACTTTCTCCGGTGTGATGAGCCGCACATCAAGCCCCTGCGTAAAATCAACGGTTGCGCCGCTGTCCGCAAGCTGCCCTAAGAGCCGCTCCCAATCGGGACAGGCTAAAATATTTGCGTCTAAGAGCTTAATTTCCTTTTCGCCGCCCCAAAATTCGGAAAGGTCAGCCACCGCCTCCGTCTTTCTTCCCTCCTTTTCCCCAACGATACAGAAGCCGCACCCACGAGGGCATCCCCTTGAGAGGAAACCGTAAGCGGTTCCCGCAAACTGCGGATACAGCCCATAGTCCGGGTGCGTATGCTCCACAATGTCCGGCAGCTTATTGTCAAGACCGTATCCGGTGCCGCCTTTTATAACATGGTAAGCCTTTACGTTGCCTTCGTAATCTTTTGAATAGGTGTCAGTGAATACCCTGCTCATATAAACAAGGTCATACCACTTGTTTTTGTCGTACCATTCCACCATATCTCCCCTTGCCTTATGGCAAGCGGATAGCTTCATCAGGCAGAGGTTAGGGAAATTATGTCCATCTACGTCAATCAGCCCTACTTTCAATCCGTTTCCTCCTGCCTGACTGATTCTTCGGGTCTAGTGTTCATAATTGCAAAAGTTTTCGTATCAGCAGGGTACTTATCCACGAATGGGATAACCACGTTGTCAAAGAGGATAAGCCCGCTTCCCGGTTCGGAGTTGGTCACATGGGCAAGCTGTTTTTCTGAAAGCCCTAACTTGTCGGCAAGTATCGTCTGGTCTTTTGCGTTCTGGTTCAGCAGATAAACAAAATCAGAGTTGCCAA
The DNA here is from genome assembly GCA_948759685.1 of uncultured Eubacterium sp. The sequence continues at coordinate 3,627 of CAQBGY010000013.1, read as the reverse complement.
GAATCCCCTCGATCTCCTCTGATTTCAAAAAATCGCCTACATTCTGTGTCAGACCTGTCGGTATGCCGCCCCATTTACGGAATCTTTTCCAAATCTCCACGCTGTAAATGGCAGTCTGCCTTTCCTTTAAAAGCAAATGGAACTCATCACAGTAGTACCTTGTGGCAACCTTCCTTTCACGGTTCTGCGACACCCTGTTCCAGACTGCATCCTGCACGATTAACATTCCAAGCTCTTTGAGCTGGTTGCCCAAATCCCTGATGTCAAAGCACATGATTCGGTTCTGTGAATCCACGTTTGTACGGTGGTTGAAATAATTCTGTGAACCATGCACATACAAAACAAGGCTGTTTGCGATACGCACCGCTTTCTGCTTCGCTTCCTTCTGCATCTCCGGGGCTACGTCCTTCGGCTCATACTTTAACAGCGCATTATACAAGTCCTCTAAAATGGGCATATTCTCCGGCTTTGGCTCTGCAAAATACCTGTCATAGATATGTTTGATGCAGGTGTCGATAATACCTTTTTCGTCATTCTCAAGACCGTTTTTCCCTCCGGCTATCAGATCGCACAGCGTAATGATAAAGTCTGATTTCAGCTTTAACGCTTCCCGGTCATTCTTATGGGAAAGCTGAATGTCCATCGGGTTTAAGTAGTCCTTTGAATTGGTGGCAAGCCTTACCACCTGCCCGTTAAGCGCACCCACAAGGGCAAAATATTCTCCCTCCGGGTCACAGACGATCACATCGTCTTTTGTCATAAGGAAACAGGATAAAATCTCCCTCTTTGCGCTGAATGATTTCCCGGAACCGGGTGTGCCGAGGATTACTCCGTTTGGTGTCCTAAGCCTCTTTCTGTCTGCCATAATCATGTTGTTGGAAAGAGCATTCAGACCGTAATAGATTGCCGGAGCAGGCATGAATAATTCCTGCGTACAGAAAGGCACTAAAATCGCTGTACTTTTTGTGGTAAGCACCCTTTCAATGCCCGTATCGTTGCAGCCAATCGGCGCTGATGCCATAAGCCCCTGCTCCTGAAGGTACTGTAAACACCGTAAGTTGCAGTTTGCCTGCTGGATAATGCCGGATACCCTCTGGGTGATGTTTTCAAGTGCTTTTTTGCTCCTGCCATAGCAGGTAATGAGGAATGTCATTTTGATGATTTTCTGGTTGCTTGTGTTCAGATCGTCAAGCAGCTCCAGCGTGTCTCTTTCGTAGGTGATGATGTCTGTCGGAAGAATATCCATGTCATAACCTGACCTCACCGCCTTTTTCTGCTCCTCAATTTTCATTTTCTGAATGTTCGTAAGCGCCCCTTTTAACATCTTGATTGCCTTTACCGGGTCCATCGTCTGCATATGCAGCGTGACCGTGATGTTGTCATCAATGTCCAGCAGCTTTTTTAACAGCTCGTCATTGAACCTCGGCGCAATGATGTCAAGGTAATGCACACTCCCGTACATCTTCCCTGCCTTAAAGCGGCTTGGATAACGGAAATCAAACCCCGGCGGCGCTATGTAATCCTTTACGCTCTTTCCCGACTCCGATAATTCCTTAAAGGAAAAACGGAAAGGCTCCATTGTGTCCTGGTTGAAATATTCATGCAGGATACGCAGGCGTTCCTTCCCGTCAAGGCTTCTGGCGTGGGTGCCGAGGTTTAAAAAATTCTTGATGACATCGGCTTCCATGCTGCCGAGTTTCGCCTTTGCCTCCTTGTACCCTTTGCACTCTGCGCCAAAAATAAGGTATTTTGATTTAATAATGCCGTTATTTCCCTTTGCTGCCTGTTTCTTCAACATCTCCGTGTATTCTTCCCTGATGTCGTCAAATTCATCTCCCTGCAAAGGTATGTCAAACTGGTCTATCAAAATCTGTTCATTGACCTGTCTGTTGAATAAGAACAGCTCGAACCGTATGGACGGGTCAAAGTAATTGATGAGCCTGCTGTACTGCTCTAAAATCTCCCCCTGATCTTCAATCTCCAGAAGGTCATAGTTGATGTCAAAAAATTCAACCATCTTTGTATAGTAATCGGAAGCCACCTGACAGATACCGTCCCGGTACATCTTTTTAAATGTGATCGTTTTCTGCGCCGTGTCCGGCTTTTCCTGCTTTTTGTCACTCCCGGCAAGGGTGCTTTTTAACTCCCTCAGCCTTTTCTTTTCTGAAAAATTAAGCCCCGCTTTCGGCTTGTTTTCTCTTGCCTGCGGCTTTTTCTTCAAGGTAACGCACCTCCTTCTTCATTTTTTCCCTTTCCTCCAACTGCTTGTAGAGGTTTTCCGATTTATAAGGACGAATCCCCGGCGTGAGTATCTTCTGCCGCACCATAAAGTACAGTATCTTCTCCGCCGGGAAACCGTCTTTTTCATACATTGCCAAAAAAAAGAATGGCAGCATAAGGGCTACCATAATGAGCGCCGATGCCTGCGTACCCAATACCCCTTTTGTCACAAGATAAAATGGTATGCCCACCGCTGCGGCGCTGCCAAAGCAGACAAGCTGGCGTTTCGTAAGGTTCATCGCCACCTTTGTCTTGATGCCGCTCAGATTTTTCGGCACTGCCACTGATATTGCCATAAACATTTTCCTTTCCTGATATTTTTAATGTGCGTTCAGCACTGATTTCGCAAGGGAGCCTGTCTTGAAAAGGCTGAAGCAGAGGATAACGGTGTATGCCGCCACCGACCACAATGCCGTGTGCAGATTGCTGGCAACCGCAACACTGGCAACGAGTACGGAATAAATGCCGACACATACCATGATGAAGAACCCCTGAAACGCCAGAGCGCAAAGCCCCTTGATGTAATTGTTCCCGATGCTGCCCCATTCCCGGTTGCTCAAAGTCGCAAAGGGGACGGGTGCCACTGATATATAAAGGTAAATCTCTATCATGCGCCCATATAAAACGACGGTGATAAGGACGGACATGATCTTCATGCACAGGCTGACAATCATGGTTTCTATCCCAAGCCCGATCAGTTCGCCAATGCCCATAGTGGAAAGCTGGTTATTGAACATAGTAGTCAGCGTGGTGGTCACATCAAGGCTTGTAGAGCCTGATATGACGCCCGCCGCATTTGTGACGATATGGTTTCCCACATCGAAGATCGCCATTGTGATGTCAAAGGTCTTGCTGAGCAGCATCACAGCGATACATGCTTTCACGAGGTAGCGGAAGAAAAACTCGCTCCCTACCTCGTGCATGTTGTTCTTGTCCATTACCATGGTTATCAGCTCATAACATAAAATTGCGCTGATGATAAGCCCCGCTATGGGAATCATGACATTCTCTGAAAGGCTGCGTATCATGGAAAATATGCCTGCGTTCCATGCGCTGGGTGTCTGCCCGACTTCCCCGGCAATCTCGCCCACTTTTGTATTTACGTCTGTAAATACCCGATAAAGTCGGTTTTTACAGCTAAATTGTTTTTAACTGGATTTTTTATTGACTTGTTCCATCCCGCCATCGGTCAGATTTCCGATGAAGCGGTAATGTATTTCGATAGACTGAACTTTCTCACCGTTTACCCTGTGCTTGTCGCCCACTAAAATCTTCGTGATAAGTTCATTGATCACGACTTTACAACTTTATAAATGATACCCTCGTTGGTGAATCAACTGTTTTAAG